>JAGVKR010000579.1 GCA_020050375.1 Planctomycetales bacterium | reverse complement strand
TCTCATTTACGACCCCCTCAGGAAGTTCCGAAATGGGTGACAGGCCGCGACTTTTGCGACCGTTGCGGTACGTGCCGTCCGCTGACGAAGCCGCGCATTTGCGTGCGGATCCACTCCGCCGCCGGCTTCGATCTGTGACTTTTGGTCCTGTGACTTGCTGTCGCCCGAAGGGGGCAGCCTTGTTACAATCCGGCTGCTACAATCGGACTATGTACTGTATTCGGAAAAGTCTCCCCGGTTTCTTTGGCAAAACCCGTCTGTTCCGAACAACATGACAAATTTCACCAAATTAACATTTGCTGCAATCGTCATCGTGGCATGGAGTTGGGCGCAATCCGCTCCCCCACGCGTGATCGGCAATCGACCGGTCGTCATCGACGCGCCTGTCCCCGATGCCGACGACGAGCCGGCTCGACTCCCCCCCAAAACTCTCGCTGCCACGCAGCCCGATGCTCAGGCGAAGCCGGCGGCCGAACCGCAGTCCGCGCCAGCGCAATCCGCCGCGAACGAGCTCAAGCGGGCGCGTGAAGCGATCCTCAAATACTCGACGATTCAGGCACAAGTCGTCGAGACCGTGGCGATCGTCGATCGCAGCTATAAGGCCGAAGGGCGTTACCTGCAACGCGGCCTGAAATCGAACGACTGGCACATGCGGCTGGAACTGGCGATGAAAGTCGGTGATTCCGAGGGATCGCTCCTGGAAGTCTGCGATGGCGACGTTCTCTGGACCAGCACCCAGATCGATGCCGGCCGCAAGCCGGGCCGCAAGGATAAGAAGGAGCAATCCCTCGTCCGCCGAAACGTCACCCAGATTCTCGAAGCCGCCCGCAAGCATGGTGAACAGGCCGAAGCCCGCACGATTGCCGAGCTCGGGCTGGGAGGGATTCCCGGCCTGCTGGCGGCGATGGAACAGGACATGACGTTCACCGACATGAAGGAAGACACGTTCCGTGAACATCCGGTCGTTGTGATCCAGGGAACCTGGACCGACGCGTTCGCGGCCCGATTCCAAAACCCGCAACAGCAACCCAAATCAGCCCTGCTGCCGCCGTTTGTCCCCGATTCAGTGCGGATCTCGATCGATCGCGAAACCGGCTTTCCTCTCCGGTTCCAGTACCTGAAGAAGCTTCCCGGCCGCGAAAAGCAGCGGCCCATGCTGACCTTCGAATTCCATGACGTCGCCTTCAATCAACCGATCGACAACAGCGAGTTCGCCTACGAGGCGCCGAGTGGCCTGCAACCGCTCGAGCTCACCAAGCACTATCTCGACCGCCTCGACGCTGTCCCGAAGTCGCCCGCCGGATCGCCGATGCCGTGACGGCGCGCAATCCGTGCGAATGTCGAAACTCAAATGACAAAGGAAAGTCAAAAGACAAAAGGTCAGAACCGCTCTTTTGGCTTTTGATTTTCGGAATTTCCTTAGACATTTGTCTTTCGGATTTCGGCCTTCTACAGCACTGTGTTTTCGAGGGCGATATTCACCTTAAATCGCTCGGCAGGTGGAACAGCGAATTGTACGTCACCAGCTCTGTTCGCCCGGCGCGGCGGCGAATCAGGTTGACGCAGCCGTTCCCCTGGTGAAGCCCCTGCGCCCGCCGGATCTCCAGGCCAAGCAGCTTTGCGATCAGCACGCGATTCACGACGTTGTGGGCCACGACGACGATCCGCTCGCCGGCATGCCGCGTCAGTAACTGGTCGATCACCGGCCACGCCCGCCGCAGCACATCGCCGTACGATTCTCCTTCGAGATACGGATTCCGGTCGGGATCGTCTGCGAAGCACCGATGGGCGTCGGGAAACTCGCGGCGGATGCTCTCCCAATCCATCCCTTCCCAACGACCGACATCGCATTCCTGCAAGTCATCGAGCGTCGCCGCGCTTTGCCCCAGCGAAGCGGCAATCGCCGCCGCCGTCTGCCGGGCTCGCACCATGCCGCTGCTGTAGACCTGCTGAATTCGATCGCGATCCCCCGCAAAGAACGTCGCCAGCGCCGCCGCCTGCGCTGTTCCCCGGGCACTGAGCGGCAGGTCGATTCCACGCCCCTGCAGAATGAACGGCACCCGCTCGTTCGCCTCGGTCGCCCCGTGCCGCACAAGATACAAGTGAGTTATCGCGCCCGCCGATACCACGCTCATTCCCCCGCCTCCGTTCCGCATTCCGCACTCCGCACTCCGCACTTCTTCTCCGCCAGAAGCGCCGCCACCCGCACCGCCTCCACCATGCCGGCGCCGCTGGCCTGCCCCTGCCAGGCAATGTCGAACGCCGTGCCGTGGCTGGGGCTGGTCCGCACGATCGGCAGGCCCAGCGTCACGTTGACCGCCCGGTTGAACCCCACCAGCTTGAGGGCAATGTGCCCCTGATCGTGGTACATCGCCACGACTCCATCGAATTCTCCCCCGCAGGCCCGCTTCAGCAACGTGTCGGCTGGAAAGGGACCAGTGGCGTCGATCCCTTCACTTGACGCGGCGCGCACTGCCGGCGCGATCGTCGCACTTTCCTCGTCGCCGAACAGCCCTTCTTCGCCCGCGTGTGGGTTGAGCGCACAGACTCCCACTCGCGGCTTCGCACAACCCACGTCGCGCAGAAACCGATCAATCAGCCGGATCTTTTCCAGAATGCCCGCCGTCGTGAGCAAACCCGGCACACTCCGAATCGATGTGTGCAGAGTGACGTGCACGACGCCGAGCGAATGCCGCCGATCCGGGGCGGGAGCCCCGTGGCTTGAGGCTTGAGGCTTGAGGCTTGAGGATGGCGACGCAGGAGGCGTGGCGTGAGTACTGAGTACAGAGTACTCGGCACTCCGTCTCGCACCCTCGCTCGCGCTTCCGGATGCTTTTCCCCGGTCCCCGGTCCCCGGTCCCCGGTCCCGACTCGTTCCCCGCGGTTCATCTTTTCGGGACTCAATAGCCGTGGCACTCGGCTGCGCCTCGCGGCTAAACGATTGGCCCTGATCCCTGTCCCCTGTCCCCTGTCCCCTGAACACTGAATCCCGAATCCCGAATCCCGAATCCCCTCCCCCCAGATACAACATCATCGCATACTCGCGCACACCGCACAGTTCGGCGAGAATTTCAGTGTGTCCCGGATAGAACAGCCCCGCCCGGTGCAGGGCCGCCTTGCTGAGGGGGGCGGTCGTGATCGCGTCGATTCGCCCGGCCAAGGCAGCTTCGGTCGCCGCCGACAGGTATTCGCATGCCGCCTGTCCCGCCCGGCCGTCGTTTTGTCCGGGAGGGACGTCCGCCGCCTGATCGTCGGTCGGATTCCAGCAGACGATCGTCCCCTTCGCCGGTTCTCCGTCGTCGATCCGCGCAACGGTTTGCACTTCGAACGGGACTCCGACAAGTCGCACCGCGCGACGGACGACGTCGGGGTGCCCCACCACCACGGGTCGGCACCAGTCGTGCAAGGCCGTTTCGTTCCAGGCGCGAACGACGACTTCCGGTCCGATCCCGGCCACGTCACCGAGCGTCAGGGCGATGCGGGGCGATGGCATGGGGGCGAGGATCGAGGATAGAAGATCGAGAATAGAAGACGAGAGAGGCAGCCGTCACTGGCAGGTTCGCGCCATCCGATTCCGTCTCGTTGTCGTGATTACGTGGCGCGGGTCATGCAAAACACTCCGTTTCCGAGAGGCGCTTGGCGAGCTGGTCTTTCGCCGAAACGACCGGATCACTGACAGGCCAGATGACGCCGATGTCGGGGTCGTTCCAGATCACGGTTCGTTCGTCTTCGGGATGATAGACGTCGGTCGTCTTATAGAGCACCTCGGCCGTTTCACTGACGACGCAGAAGCCGTGGGCGAAGCCGGGGGGGAGGTACAACTGCCGGCGATTCGCGTCGCTGAGCAGCACTCCCACCCACTTGCCGAACGTCGGCGAACTGCGGCGGACGTCGACCGCCACATCGAAAATCTCTCCCTGCACGGCTCGCACGAGCTTCCCCTGCGGATGCCCGAGCTGATAGTGCAACCCACGCAGCACGCCGCGCCGCGATTTCGAATGATTGTCCTGCACGAAGGGAAGAGCGATCCCCGCCGCGACAAACCGCGGTTGATGATACGTCTCCATGAAAAACCCGCGCTCGTCGGCGAACACTTTTGGCTCGACGAGAATCACGCCTGGAAGTTCCGTCTGATGAAATTGCATCGTGGAAATCGACTTTCAAAAACAGTCCAAAAAGCCGGGCCGGCCCGAAATGCTCACGGGGTCTGGTCTATTTTCCGGCACGGCTCCCTGGCCCAACAGATCGAGCGTCAATCGCCGGAAAATGGACCCGACCCCCTCGCGCAAGTGGCGCGAATTCTGAGGACAGGTCCATTTTTCGTGAGTCAGTCAGTCGCTCGTTCCGCTCGCAAACATCGTCATGCTACGGCCGGACGAAAAAAAGACCAGTCCCCGGCGGAGGGTGCATTGTTGCAGCCGCGATGACGGCTGACAACACCGCTAGAAGTCGTTGTCTGTGAGTGGCTCTTTGCCCTTGATCGTCAGCAAGGCCCGCAAGGTTTCGGCCGGCAGTTTCTCGCTGAGAGTCCGCACTGCGCCATCGGACAAAAGGCCCACCGCGCAGCCAGCGTGTTTGCTCGACATCCCCTGCCCGCCGGAGCTGTTGATCGTCGACGCCATTTGCAACACGTGCAGGTCGCGGGGCTCCATCCAATGAATGCCGGAGTTCGCCGTTTCGACGACGATCAACGTGTTCGACGGACCGTCGGTGATGTCTCTGCGCTTCACCCCCTCCGAGCCCGGCCACATCGTCTCGGGACCGACAACGGCGACGTAATTCGTGCAATTCGTGTCTGCAGACTTTGACGTCGGCGGATCCGACGGACACCGGTAAATGTCGACGACCGCTTCGTGGAGTTTACGATTATTCGGCCCGTCCCACGGCTCGTCGAATCGGTACCGACTGTAGAGCGGCGCCTGATCGAGATACGGCAGAATCAGGACTCGCCAACTGTGTAACGGACGGCCTTCTTCATCGGCGACATATGCGGGAGGGAAGCATCCGAAAACATCGTGGTAATTGTGCAGGGCCAGGCCAATTTGCTTGAGATTGTTCTTGCATTGGGTGCGACGCGCCGCCCCAGGCACGCCTCGATCAATCGCGGGGATAAACAAGGCCAGCAGAACAATTCCCGCCAGGACAACCAGCACGCTCGTGAAGATTCGGCGTACCCAGCGTCGAGGCGGAGCGCGGTTCGAATCACTAGCATCTGGCTGTACCGTCGGTGCAGGGTCCGACACGGGGCACCTCCGTCGTCCGCCGGATCGGAATCGACGAACAAGAACAGGTCAATGAATCAGGTGAAGCACCGGTTCACATTCTACCGCGCCAGCGCGATGGTGACACATTCTGGCAGATGGAACGCCCTTCGAACTCTCATGCCGCACAGATCGGACGTGACAAGGAGACGGACCAGCAACGGGCCTTGACCGGATGCATGTTCTTTTGTATACTATACTCAGGGCCGGTGTGCGTGCGGGACAGGCTCATGCAGACCAAGGCACGCACCCCGAAGGCCTCAGACATCGGTGAAATTCAAAAATGTGCAACTGCACACATTTTCGAACAGTGCCCCGATCCGTGATACCGTTGATCGCTACGCTCAAACGTGGCCCGGAGCTTCTTTTGTGAGTTTTCGTGTCTTTCGTGGTGAAATCTTCTTGGTCCACGAAAGGAAAAGGTTGGCACGATTATGCATTTTTCCCGGCTTTTATGCAGCATAGAACGCGGGTTTTTCACCGTAACCATCTTGTGTGAAGTGGGATGAGAATAAAACATGATCGTGCATCCCCGTGTAAGTTTGTTTCCTGTCCGGCGAGTCGCGACTTCTCCTTCTATTCCCAGAATGGACGCGATTCAAAATCCGACAACTGCATCGGATTTTGAATGGCAACGACATACGGAACCGCTCAACGCGCCACCGATTGCAGCGGCCCCTTGGAACCGTTTTGAAAAGAACTTGCCCCGATCCGTCTGATTTACGTCGCGGATTAACGGACGCACCCCCGACCACGACCGCATCGCCCTGACCGTGGTTCGAGACGTTATGTTGATGTACGATGTGAAAATGGAGATGCTTTGATCGAATTCTCTTGCGACACGGCACTCGGCTGTGACTCGCGGCTTAAACGGTTTTCCCTGACCCCTGATTCCTTTCCCCTGACTCCTGCTCCCATGGCCGACAACCTCTTCTCCGTCTCTAACCAAATCGTCCTCGTCTCCGGCGGCAGCCGCGGGATCGGGCGGTCTCTGGCTGCCGCCTTTGCCGAGCGCGGAGCGCAGGTGGTCATCACCGGCCGCGAGGAAAAGACGATCTCGCAAACCGCCCGCGAGATCTCGACCGGCGAGAAGCCGGTCCAGCACGTCGTTTGTGACGTCAGTGAGGTCGACCAGATTCCATCGCTCGTGAAGACCGTCGTCGAGCGCCATGGGCGGATCGACACGCTTCTCAACGTCGCCGGCGTCAACAAGCGGAAGAAGGTCGAGACGTTCACTCCCGAAGAGTACGACTTTATCCTCGACATCAACCTCCGCGGGTTGTTCTTCCTCTCGCAGGAGGTGGGGAAGCAGATGATCGCCCAGAAAAGCGGCTCGATCATCAACATTGATTCGCTCAACACGAATTCCCCTCTCAAGGGAGTGCTCCCCTACGCGATGAGCAAAGCCGGCGTGAGCATGCTCACCCGTGGGATGGCTGCCGAATGGGGGCAGCACGGCGTCCGCGTCAACGGCCTCGCGCCGGGATTCATTCTCACCGACATGACCAACAAGCTCTGGTCCGATCCCAAGATGCAGGCGTGGAACAAGTCGGTCTGCCCGTTGCAGCGGCTGGGGAACGTCGAAGACCTCGTCGGCACCGCGATTTACCTCGCCTCGAAGGCTTCCGCCTTCATGACCGGTCAGACCCTGTATGTCGACGGCGGCATGTCGGCGGGCAGGCTCTGGCCGATCGAGTTGTAACGATTC
>JAGVKR010000585.1 GCA_020050375.1 Planctomycetales bacterium | reverse complement strand
GCAGCGCCTCCAAGTCCCCCCGAGCGACAAGCTCCCTCCCACGGCCCTCCTGCCGGACGACTTCGCGGAAGAGTTCTTGGAGTGAGGCTCTTAGCACCGCCTTCAGGCGGTTGTCTTGGCGCAAAATGCTTATTCGTCGGCGATTAACAGCGCGCGGAAACCAGCTTGCTGGAAATGGTGATCGGCTGTCACTGCGTCACTGATACGGTATTGCTTCATGACGACGATCCGGCCGGAGTATTCTTCACTCCAGCGGACCGTAGTCAGACTCCATGATTCTATTCGTTCGACAAGCTTCCCACAGCGCCAAAGTCCGATTTATCACGCCGCGCAGTCCCCGATCTCGCTACGAACCTGCCCCGCCGGCTGCTAGAATCGGCGAGACTTCAATCACGTACCGGAAATTCGTAGACAGAGAGAAAGAGAGACGGAGAGTGCGAGAGAAGACGAATCGCTTCATGAAGCAACCCGACTCCCGCTCACAGTTTCGCTGTCTCCCCCACTCCCATTCTCTCCATCTCTCCATCTCCCCATACTCTCCGTCTGATTTGCCCCACGCAATGCCCGCCGCGACAACGCCGCCGCCAACAACAATCACCCCCGACGCGCTCCGCCGCCTAGCAGAAATTGTCGGGCCGGAGGGGATGCTCACCGCGGCGGAGGAGTTGCTCGTTTACGAGTGCGACGGCTACACGATCGAGAAGAACACGCCCGACGTCGTGGTCTTTCCAACGACGACTGAGCAGGTCGTAGCCATCGTCAAGCTCTGCAACGAAGTGAAGATCCCGTTTGTCCCACGCGGAGCGGGGACGAGCCTCGCCGGCGGCTGCCTGCCGATTGGCGGCGGGGTGATGATTGCCCTCACGCGAATGCGGAAGATTCTCGAAGTCAACGTCCGCGACCGGTATGCGATCGTCGAGCCGGGGCTGGTCAACGTCCATCTGACGAACCACCTCAAGGGAACACAGTATCACTACGCCCCCGACCCCAGCAGTCAGGGCGCCTGCACGATCGGCGGGAACTTCGCCACCAATTCGGGAGGACCGCACACGCTCAAATACGGTGTGACCGTCAATCACGTCCTGGGGGCTGAGCTGGTCATGCCCGACGGCACGCTCGCTCAGCTTGGCGGTCCGTGCGAAGATCATCCGGGTTACGACCTCACCGGCCTATTCGTCGGCAACGAAGGAACGTTCGGCGTCTGCACCAAAATCTGGGTGCGGCTGACGCGCGATCCCGCCGCCTACCGCACGATGCTCGGCGTCTTCAACTCGGTGCAGGACGCGACGCAAACGATCAGCAACATCATCGGGGCGGGAATCGTCCCCGCGGCCTTGGAACTGATGGATCAGGGAATTATCGAAGCTGTGGAAGCCGCCTTCCATTTCGGCTTCCCCCTCGACGCTGCCGCAGTCCTGTTGATCGAAGTCGACGGACTGGAAGTCGCCGTCGACGAAGAGGCGAAGCGGATCGTCGAGATCTGCAATCGGACGGGTGCTCGCGAAGTTCGTGCGGCGAACTCCCCCAAAGAAAGGCTGCTGCTCTGGAAGTGTCGCAAGCAGGCCTTCGGCGCCATCGGCCGTCTCAGTCCCAGCTACTGCACTCAAGACGGCGTCGTCCCGCGCACGAAACTCCCTGAAATTCTCGAATTCATCATTGACGTCAGTAAGCGGCACAACATCCGCATCGTCAACGTCTTTCACGCCGGCGACGGCAACATTCACCCGATTCTGCTGTTCGACGAGCGCGACCACGACCAGGTGCAGCGTGTGCTCCACGCCAGCGATGAGATTTTGAACAAGTGCATCGACCTCGGCGGCAGTGTCACCGGCGAGCACGGGATCGGCGTGGAAAAGATCAGCTTCATGAGCAAGCTCTTCTCGGCAGTCGATCTCGACGTGATGGCCGCCGTCCGCGACGCCTTCAACCCCACCGGACTGTGCAGCCCGATGAAAATGCTCCCCACCGCCGGCGCCTGCGGCACCGAGCATATCGAACGCACGCATCCCGGGAAGCGAGCCGCGTCGTGAGGAAGAGAGGATTCAGGATTCGGCATTCAGGATTCAGGGAAGAACTGGCGATGCCACCTGTGACCAACGGACCTCGACTGACAATCAGCGAGACGCGGAGCGTCTCTGCTGCCCTGAATCCCGAATCCTGAATCCCGAATCCTGCTTTCCATGCCGCCCCTCCCCGATAATCCTGACGAGCTTCTCCCGGCGACCCAACCCGAGCTTTGTCGGTGGGTCGCGGAGAACGCCGCCGGAGAAGCGCGGCCCATCTATCCCGCGGGGGGACGCACGGCGCTGCACTTTGGCTATCCGGTCCGCCAACCGGGGATCACGCTTTCGACGACCGATCTCAAGAAAGTCATCGACTACCCGGCCCGCGACATGACGATCACCGTCGAAGCGGGGATCCGCATCACCGAGCTGGCCGATCGCCTGCCGGGCCAGTTGTCGGGCGGCCAGCAGCAGCGGGTGGCGTTGGCCCGCGCGGCCATCACCGAACCGCGGGTGCTGTTGCTGGACGAACCGCTCTCCGCCCTCGACGAGCAGCTTCGCATCCAGATGCGCCAGGAACTGCGACGCATGCAGCGCGACCTGGGCATCACCTTCATTCACGTCACCCATACGCAGCTCGAGGCCATCGCCCTGGCGGATCTCGTCGTCGTGATGGAGCAGGGCCGCATCAAGCAGTCGGGACCGGCGCGGGAGATCTATGCCGAACCGAAGGATCGCTATGTCGCCGAGTTCGTGGGCGGCCAGAACGTCATCAAGTGTCGCGTCGAGCGCGTGAACGGCAGCAGCGCCCTGCTCGCGTCGGGTGACATGCGTGGCATCGAAATCCCGCTGGCGGACAAGCGTCGTCTCGCCGAGGGCGATGAGGTGGATATCGCCGTGCGCCGGGACGATCTGCGCCTGCACCGCGCTGCCGGACATGCGGATGTCGCAGGCACCACCGGTATCCAAACCCGCGTGCGCGCCGTCGAATACCAGGGCTACTTCGTCAAGGTCATGCTCGATGCGCTCGGCGCGGAGGATTTCATCGCCTACGTCCCCGAGCGCGATTTCTTCGCCGATCCCCTGACCGTCGGCGATTCCGTCGTCGCCACCTGGGCATCGGAGCGCTCGCTGCTGCTCGCCTGACGCACAATCTTCAAGGAGGATTGATTCCATGCTGATCCACTTCGTTCTCAACAAGAAGCCCGTCTCCGTCGACGTCGCGCCGTTCGAACTGCTCTCCGACGTGGTGCGTGAGCGTTTCGGCCTCACCGGCACGCACGTCGGTTGCGACACCAGCCAGTGCGGAGCCTGCGTGGTCCACATCAACGGCCGGTCGGTGAAGAGTTGCAGCACGCTCGCCGTGACGCTCGAAGGCGCGACGGTGACGACGATCGAG
>JAGVKR010000268.1 GCA_020050375.1 Planctomycetales bacterium | reverse complement strand
GCATCCCCGACCGACGGCAGACGGCTTCCAGCCGCGCCATCAGCTCGGCGAAGGCGAACGGCTTGACGAGGTAATCGTCGGCCCCGGCGCTCAAGCCGGCCACGCGTTCTTCCACCGAACCCAGAGCGGTGAGCAGGACGATCGGCGTGCGGATCCCCTCGCTGCGAATGTCGCGGACGATCTCGAGCCCCCCCTTTCCCGGAAGCATCAAATCGAGAATGATGGCGTCGTATTGCTGGGAATGGGCCAATTCCCAACCCTTTTCACCATCTTTGGCCCAGACGCAATCGTGACCGGCCTCGCGAAACCCCTGCCGGAGGGCTTTCCCGATGACAGGATCGTCTTCTACGATCAGCAATTCCATGCGATCCACCTCCTGTCGCGATCCGCAAGAGCCCGGATCAACGATTCCTTGTTCGCCGCCTGCTTTCTTCGACTGAATCGTAGCGTCACCACGACGATGGCAAAGATCGGCATGGAGGCCATTATTGAATATTAATCAAAATTCACGAAACGAGTTACGGGATTCGGCGACGAAAGCCCCCTTACGAAAAATTAATTCAGACGACTCTTGGATAATCGCGGTAGTGCCCCATAAAATCATGATGACGTGTCACAGCCGCGCCATTTGAGCGTCGGGCTGCCGAGAAGCACGCCAGACGATTAGGAATCACCGCCACCTCCGGCAACGTTGCTTCCCTCCGACCGAATTACAGCATCTGTGTCAGGCACGATACTCGACACCGGAGCTGCCACACGGGCCAGCAATGAGCGCGGCGTCCGGCTCAGACGGCTGCGGCAGGCGATCGATCATGTCGGCCATCTGTTGCCGGCGCAGGGCCCCATCACCGTCTTCATTCACCATAACACGTTGCATGCATTCGAAGACCTGCCATTTGACGAGGCAGTCAAACAAGGGGCAGCCATGTTTGGCTGCCATCCCTACCTGCCGGAAGATCAGTATCGCGCTAGGCTGGCAGACGGCCGGATCCGCACTGTCGATCTGCAAGCGGTGTTGCGGGATGAACTCGGGACCAGCGCGAATGAAATGATTCTGTCGCTGGGGACTCGCCTGGCGCTGCAAATGGCGATGCTCGAACATCCGTTACGTCAGGGGCCGGCGGCTGAACTGCGCTGGTTTGTCGCGGAAACAGACGCCCTGACACGCGTCCGAAGTGCCGCGCCAGCTGCCGCGCGTGAGCAATTGATCTTCAACACGCAGCGCTGGATCCTGCACGACGTGCGCATCCGAGACGCGAAGACGGATTCGCCTGCAAGTGATGTTCACCGCGCCCGCCAAATGCTGCGGGAACTTCTGGAGCGATTCGGCGAATCCACAATCCATTCGTGGAACGAGCGAACGTGGGAGGCGTTTGCCGTCCAGGCTCTGTGGCGCGTGTGCCACGAAGGAGTGCATGGCGTCAAGTCAGGCGCGCCGCATGCGCAAACGATCGTTCGACACCGCGATGTGCTGCTGGCCGCGACAGGCGCCGACAGCGACCCCCCTGTGCACGAACTGCTGTTTCGCTTCTGTGCCGCGTTTCTCGATCAGGGCTTTGCCCGGTGGAACCTGCCTTTGAGATCGCGCGGATTCTTTCAGGCGTTTTGCACCTTGTACGGAACGCGAGGCGGACCTCCCGACTTGTGGATGCGCGGTTTGCCGCAAGAATTGCAGCGACTGCAAACGACCGCCGTCGGACCGCTCGAGTCAATTCTCGAATCGCTGATGCTGCTGGGGGTGGTCGAGTCCGAATGGGAGTCTTACCTCGGCGCAACTCTGTTGTCGATGCGAGGCTGGGCAGGCATGGTGCGCCAGGTCGAACTTCGCGGCGACAGCGTCGCACGCCCGATTCCGGCCGGAAGCCTTGTCGAGTTTCTTGCGATCCAGCTCGTGCTCGAACGTTTCTCGGTGGCGCATTTTGCCAGGGAGTCGTTGGGATTCGACGGACCGTTGCGGGAGATGCGTTCGGCGGTCGGCCGGCACGTCGCCCGACAAACAGGCCCGACGGTCGAACAATACGCCATTCTGGTCTTTCATCTGGCGCAGGCGCTGGGCTGGTCTCCCGATCAACTGCACCGGCTCACGCGGCCGGAGTGGACCACACTGGTCGGCGAAATCGAAAGATTCTCAGGGCTCGAGCGCCGTCGGGTGTTCCACCTGGCCTTCGAGCGACGTTACCGTACGCAGACGCTCGACGCTCTCGCCGCGCATTCGCGTCTCCGCACGAACCGATCGCGTGAACCCATTTACCAGGTGATCTGTTGTCTCGATGAGCGGGAAGAATCGTTCCGCCGACACCTGGAAGAGCTTTCCACGGATGTCGAGACGTTCGGCACGGCAGGTTTCTTCAGTGTGCCGATGTACTATCGGGGCGCAGCCGACGCACACTTCGTTCCGCTGTGTCCCGTGGTCATCAAGCCGAGGCATTGGGTGGCGGAACGGGTTGTGTACACTCAGGAGCAGGCCGAGCGGCGCCGGGCGCGAACTCGGCGGGCTCTCGGCCAGGCCTCGCACCAGATGCATTTGCGGAGCCGGACATTTGCGGCCGGCACGTTGCTCGCTGCGGGCCCTGGGATCCTTGCGTCGATTCCACTGTTGGCGCGAATTCTGTTTCCGCGGCTGACCGCGCGCATTCGGCATTTCGTCGGTGTGTGGGTGGCGCCACCGCGAAACACGCAACTGCACATGGAGCGCGTCACACCCGCTCCCGGGCCGGAAGAGGACCGCCTGGGATTCAGCGTTGAAGAGATGGCCGCCAGCGCCGAGCGGTTGTTGCGCGAACTCGGATTCACTTCGGATTTCTCGCGACTGGTGCTGATCGTCGGGCACGGCTCGAACAGCATGAACAATCCCCACAACTCGGCCTACAATTGCGGCGCGTGCGGTGGAGGTTGCGGAGGGCCGAACGCACGCGCCATGGCGCAAATGCTCAATGACAACCGCGTACGACTCCTGCTGGCCGATCGCGGATTGCGAATTCCGTCCGACACGGTATTTGTCGGCACCTGGCACAATACATGCAATGATTCAGTGACCTATTACGATCTCGACCGATTGCCCCCGCTGCATCGCACCGAGTTTGAGAGACTGACGGACATCGTTGATGTGGCGTGCGATCGGAATGCACACGAACGTTGTCGCCGTTTTCAGTCGGCCGCGCTGACATTGTCGTTTCCCGAAGCACGGCGTCACGTTGAAGAACGATCGGAAGATCTCGCTCAGACGCGGCCGGAATGTGGGCATGCGACCAACGCCGTCTGCCTCGTGGGACGCCGCTCGATTTCGAGCGGATTGTTCATGGACCGCCGTACGTTTCTCGTTTCCTACGACGCTTCAAAGGATGATGTCGAGGATTCCATTCTGACGCGAATCCTCCAGGCCGTCTTTCCCGTCTGCAGCGGCATCAATCTCGAGTACTACTTTTCGTATGTGGACTCACCCGGCTGGGGCTGCGGCACGAAGCTGCCGCACAATGTGACCGCGCTGTTGGGGGTGATGGACGGAGCCGCCAGCGACTTGCGTACGGGATTGCCATGGCAAATGGTCGAAATTCACGAGCCGATGCGACTCCTGTTTGTCATCGAAACCACTCCCGCTTCGCTCGTGCGAATTATG
>JAGVKR010000525.1 GCA_020050375.1 Planctomycetales bacterium | reverse complement strand
GCGGCAGGTGAACGATCGCGAGGCGGCCCGCATGGCCCGCGACGTCGCCAAAGCCATCGAGCAGGCGCTCACCTATCCGGGTGAAATCAAGGTGAACGTGCTCCGCGAGACGAGGCACATCGAGATTGCCCGCTAAGCCCGCCTCGTTCCCACGCTCCGCGTGGGAACGAGATCAATCGACGGTGCGAAACGCGGTGATCTCATTCACGCGGGCTGCCAGTAGTTCGGCAGACTCTCCCGGCGTCAGCATTCGCGTGCGCCACACCAATTCCAGTTCGCGCCAATCCGGCACGCCGTACACTCTCGCGAGTGCCTGCCCGGCGGGCAGCGTCGTCGAGAGCTCCAGGAACTCGAGAAACTTCGCAGGCGATTCGCGCTCGATCAAATACGCGACCAGAGAGGCGCTTTGGCCGTAGAATATTTCGAGCCGGCCGGACGCGGGATACTCGGCCAGGGTCGTCAGCTCGGTCATGGAATACGGGCGAGCCGAAGCGAGCGACCGCTGGAAGGCCACGCGCCGTCGCTCTTGCTTTTGTCGCGTCTCCGCCAGGATGGCCATCCCTTCATCGGCCCAGCGGGGGATCCGCGTGCGGGTGAACCTCTCCGCGACGATCACGTGCGTCAATTCGTGCGGCAGGGCGCAGTCGAAACAATCGGACGCGTCCCCACGCAGATCGATCCGCCGCTTGGCAACCCTTCCCGGCTCAATCTCGATTGTCGCGCAGCCTGAAGATTGCTCGCTCCCCGGCCCCAAGGCTTTGACGTAGCCGGACAGGCCGGCATGGACGACGACGTCGCATTTCGGCGACCAGTTGTCACCCGCTCGCGAAAACCAGGTTTCGAGCAACTGCGTTCGGAGGGCTTCGCAGGCGCCGGGCAGTGATCGCACTGCTTTCAACTCCGGCAGACCGTACACCCGGAAATTGGCCGTCTCCTGGACCAGCCAGGCGCCATGTCGCCAACTGCGGATGACCGTGCTGTTGGCCGCTGGTTTGAGAGCCGGCTCTACGGCAAGCGCCGAACCAGCGAAAAACCACGAAGTCGTCAGAATCAAGAATAACGAGCGCATCCGACAGACCACCGGCGCGAGGAATGGGGATCTCCAGAGACCGGACAATCCATTCCTCATGCCAATCGCTGCCGAGTGTGGCTAAAACGCCTGGGGTGTGTCGCCAAGTCATTTCTGCTTAATGCCTTGTGTCAATTGAATATGGTTGGTCGCAGGGTTATTGAAAGGCCGCAGTCCGAATCCGAGATGCAACTTCTGCAACGTGAGAAGGCATCGCCGCTTAAAAAGCCGGCAATTGCTTTTGCGAGAGATGGCCCACGAAACCCCGCTCGCAGGCAGATTCTCGCGTATACTTAGCGATCAGTGGACCAGTTGCCGCGGTTCTCTTCTCTGCGCGCGCGGAGACCCGGTGGCTTGGTTGTTCCGGCGTGCGGACAAATCTTCCGGTCAGAAGAACCAGGGTCTGCCCCGCACGGATTCAGGAGATTCGATCATGATGCGACTGTTCACTCTGGCAGCGTTGGCAATCGGCAGTCTGACGAGTGTGGCGATGGCGTGCGGCAGTGGGTGTTGCCGGTCGAAGTGCGATGATTGTTGTGCTCCTCCGGCGGCAACCTGTTGTGCTCCCGCGCCGGCTTCGTGCGCGGCGCCCACGAGTCCGGGAGTGGCCCCTCCGACCTACGAGGACGCGCCGCCGGTTCCTGGCCCGCAGGCGCAGGCCAATCACCGGCAGACCTATCGCAGCTACTCGTACGATCCGGCTCAGCCGGGGACGATGCCGCCGCCCGTCTACTATTCTGCTCCGGCGACACGATGGACGACACCGTCGAATTCGCACCCGTTCCGCGCCGATCGTAAATTGCGCGGCGCCTACTGATCTCCGCGATCGATGTCGCAGTCGAGCGTTCTTTGCACCCCGGTTTCTTTTGGAAGCCGGGGGTGTTGGTGGATCAGCACAAGGGTTGTTCAGCGGGTCGTCGGTAGCGCCAACAACCGTCGGGCCTCTTCGAGCAGAAACTTCGCGTCGAGAAACGGCTCGTAGCTGACGTCCTGCCAGCGGACGAACCCCGAGCCGTCGATGAAAAACGTCCCGTGCAGCGGCTTGTTCTCGAAGTCGTCGAAGGCCTTGTACGACTTGAAAATCTCCCGCGTCGCATCCGATACGAGCGGGAAGGGGAACGATCCCGCCTTGTAGTTCTCCAGCGACTTCTGAAGCCCGGTCCGATCGTCGGTGCTGATGGCGACAAGCGAAATACCGGCCTCATGAAATTCATTTGTCAGCGGGGCGAATTTTTGCAACTGCTCGGCGCAATGCAGACACTGATGCCCCAGGTAGAAGATCACGATGATCGGTCGGCCGCGGTACTGCGAGAGGACGAATTCCTGTCCGAGTGAGTCGGTCAGCGTCCATTCGGGTGCGGGAGCGGGGGACCAGCGGAGGGGGCCCAGCGATTCCAGGGCCGGACGCGCGCCTACGTCGGTTGGGCCGGGCTTCGTGATTCGCCAGTCGGGCGGATACCCCAGGGACGCAGCGATCGGCGCCAATCGCGAGAGGGCGGGCGGTTCGAGATCGGCATGAGCTGCCAACTCGCGAAGCTTTTCGAACTGTTCCGTCGCCTCTTTTCGCTCGTCGGCCTGCCAGAGCAGTTCGACCAGCGCCGCCAGCGGTTGGACCTGATTTTTTCGTGATTGGACGGCGGAGCGCGCGTCTTTCAACGCGGACTCTTTGTGGCCGGCCTGCCATTCGAGTCTCGCCAGGTAAAGCGGGTCGACGCCTCCGGCCCGCTTGAGGAGTACGCTGGCTGCCTCGAAGTCGCTGCGGGCTGCGGCCCAATGGCCGTGAAGTTCGTCGAGCGCCAACTCCAGAGGTCGGAGCCTCGTTTCGCGTTTCTTCTCTTCATCCGACAGTGCTGGAGATTTGCCATCTTCGCTCATCGGGAGCGAAACGGGCGCCGGCCGCAACGCGGAGCCGGTAGACAACCCTCCTTCGGTTGCCAATCGCTGCTCGAACTGCGCGACAAATGCCTTTCCGCGTGCCACGTCTCCCTTGCGGAACGAAGCTGCACCAAGGTAGCGCAGTCGCTTCACTTGCTCAGCGGAAAAGTCGGTCGGTGCGAGATACAGAGTGTCCCCGAGCGTGAGCAATTCATCCCACAGCTCGAACCGGGTCAGGTCTTCGAACAGTCGCAGTCGTCCGAAGTGGGCGCTCTTTCCGTTGTCGAGCGTATTGTGCTTGGGGTGTCGGGGAAGCTCGGTGAGGTTCTTCGCGAGTTCGATCGCATCGCGAACGCGACCGACGTGCACGAGGTCGCGAATCAGCCATTCGTTGTTGTGGGCGTAGTTATGAATCTGATCGGGAAAGATTCGATCGCGCATCATGTAGGTATGGTCGACCCGTGCCGAAGCTTCCTGCTGCCAGGCGGCGTCGGCGTACCTTTCGAGGCGCGAATAGATGTGCCCTGGCATGTGCCACATGTGAGCGATTCCGGGCGCCGCTTGTCCGCCTCGCGCCGCCGAATCGAGCGCCAGCTCGGCCTTTTCGTAGTCCCACAGATGGATGCGGTAATGATGGCAGGGATGCAGCGGCTCGACCGCCAGCACGTCTTTCAACAGCGCATCGACGGCGAGGTGGCTGGTGATCGGGCTGCCGTGGCTGCGATTCAGCCAGAGTTGCAGCCCCAGAAGCGCCTTGGCTTCCAGGTCGTCGGGAAACTTGTAAAGAATGCGCTCAAGCGCCTTGGCGTACGCTTCGTGCCGTTCCTTCTCTTTTCCCTGTTCTTTCTTCGAATCGGACTGCGTCGAGTCCTCCTTGAGGAACGCTTCCAGCGCGTCGATGTACAGCGTTTCGCGTTCGGTCACGCCCGCTTTGCGTTTGACCGCTTCGGCGATGAAGCCCCTGGCCCGCTTCTCGTTGTTGGCGTTGGCCAGAGCCATCCCCCAGTACGCGATTGCGCAATTCGGGTCGAGTGCGGCCGACTGACGAAACGATCGCTCGGCCTCGTAATACCAGAAGCCGTGCAGTTGCCCGACTCCCTGGTTGATGAACTGCTGTGCTTCCGTGTTTGCCGTGGTTACCGGAAAGCGGACC
Organism: Planctomycetales bacterium; assembly: GCA_020050375.1. Taxonomy (GTDB): domain Bacteria; phylum Planctomycetota; class Planctomycetia; order Planctomycetales; family Planctomycetaceae; genus SIAF01. Next base: position 1,531 of record JAGVKR010000525.1, on the reverse strand, counting down.
GCGCCGGTGTTGCCCATCAGGAAGGCACGTTGACGGGGGCCTTCGTTGAACGTCTCACCGTGATCGGAATGCCCGGAGGCGACGGTCGAATCTCCCTTGGCAGGCGCCTGCTCGACCGCGAAGACGAGCTGTGCCGGCAACGGAATCGTCGTGCTTGTGGCCGCCAACGCCGACGCGGACAACAGGCAGATGCGCACCAGACCGAACCGAATTGTGGGGCGCCTGTGAGGCACGGGGGAGCTCTCGGTAAGTCGGACGTGTGGGGGGGCGATTGGCAGAATTCGCATCGAATACGATACCATCTTTGTAACCGGACTTCCGGGCGCTGTAAACCACCCGCCGGGAGCGGGTGCATCCGATAAGCGGGGGTGGGGCGGCATCGGAAATCGAAGGTCATGGATGTCCATTGATACCTCGCTACGACTCCCCTGATATGGAATGCGACAAATCGCTCGAATGTTTCCAGATCCGGTGCAACCGGTCGACACGGGGTCGTGGAAAACTGGTAAAATACAGATCGTTGAATACGGAAGCCTGACTTCCCTTTCGGTTTGGCTGTTTGCTCGAAGAGAATTCGAACCACGAATCACGCGAATCCAACGAATCAGGAAGGGATCGGCGGCGGTTTCGTATTCGTTCGATTCGCCTGATTCGTGGTTTTACCTCGTCCTGGTTGCGGCCTGAGCCTTCACCGAGACTGGCTGCCGATCGGTTGTTGCATTCGCAACTGCAATAGCCGCCGGTGTTTCGCGTGCCTGGAACGTTCTGTTGCGTTGGGAGACGCAACAATACGCAATCTGGAGCCCATTCGATTGCCGACACAGGGGCTGTGTCAATCTGATATCAACGGACAGCAAGTTATTCCTAGGACGCTGCTTATGAAAACCTCTCTGGAAACGATCCAATGTAAGAATAGATAGAATGGGAGTTATGGTACGCAACATCTACATTGCGTATGATTGCGAAGTTTCACGACTTGGCCGATCGGGCGAGTCAGATTGAACTGAACGTGTGTTCATATTGATGGCGCGCGGGCTCTGATGTGTCGCACGGAAGACATCGAGGCGCCGCGCGACTGACCGGCAACTCGCGTCGGCGCTTCCCCCGCGAGCGAACATAGAAGCGGTGCATTCATTGAGCGTAGTTTACCTTGTTGAACACTCGCCGACGCTGCCAGCGTCGGGGTTCGTCATGAACCACCCCCGCTCAGCGGATGCACCCGCCTGGGAGCTGCTGCCGGCGCGATGGAAGTGGCCAAAGGCCCAACCCGGTTCGGCATTTTCCGGGGCACGGCGATTTTTTTGTTGCGTCCGCAGGCGACTGATGTTCACATAGAACGAAGATTGGCTATGATTCACGAGGGAACAGTGCCGGTGCTGGATCGCGCCCGATCGCGGCGGGTCCAAGCGCCGATTGAGGTTATCTGAGACGGGTTGGGGATTCGTCGCTCGCGTCGAGCCAACGCTTTTCACGTCAGATTCCAAGGGAGAGGTGCCTTATGCGCCGAGTATCATCGAAGCCGGGTCGCCGT
>JAGVKR010000524.1 GCA_020050375.1 Planctomycetales bacterium | reverse complement strand
GGGCCCCCCGCGCCGGGCCCATCGGGTGCGGCCGCGACTTCTTCGCCGGTGGCGAGCCGCGCCTGATATTTGATCTCTCCCGTCTTGGCTTCGACGCAGTAGGCGATGCCACGATCGCTGACGCCGAACAGGTAGTCGCCGATCAGGACTGCCGTCGTGACGTTTCCCCCGACGCGCTTGCGCCAGAGGATGTTCGATTCGGTGACGTCTCCCGAGCCCCCCGTGCGGACGGCGATGATTTCGCTGCTCCGTCCTCCGCCGACGTAGACGACTCCCTGGCCAGGGATCACGCTCGGGCAGGTGTAGTCGCCGATGCCGGTGCTATGCCACAGCTCTTTCCCGGTCGCCGGGTCGATGCCGCTGATTTTTCCTTCGCCGTTGACGACCAGCTCCTGCCGGCCTTCGACAGACTTCACCAGGGCCGGCGTGCTCCATGAACGCTTGGGGATCGCGACCCGCCACGCTTCTTTTCCATCGGCTTTGTTCAAGGCCACAAGCGCTTTGCTCTCGACCGCCGCACTGACGATCACGAAATCGTCGGTGAGCACGACAGAGCTTCCCGATCCCCAGCCGTCGGTCCCGTCGCCGACGGGGGTCCGCCACACTTCCTTGCCTTCGAGGTCGACCGCGGCGACCCCGCCGGTGCCGAGGAACACGTAGATCCGCTTCCCGTCGGTGGCAGGGGTGTTCGAGGCGTAGCCGTGCTGCGTCATCATTCCACTGTACCGGGCTTCGGGGGACTTGCTCTTCAGGTCGCACTTCCAGATCACCTTGCCGTCGCGATGGTCGAGGCAGAGCAGGTGGCGGACCAGATCTTCCGGCTTGCCTTCGTCGTCCAGCGTGCCGAAGCCGGTGTAGCAGGTGACATAGACCCGGTCGCCGAACGTGATCGGGCTCGAAGCGCCGGGACCGGGGAGTTTCAGCTTCCACAGCAAATTCGCCTCGCCGTTCCACTCGGTCGGCAGAACCTCATCGACGCCCCCTTTTGCATCGGGGCCGCGGAATTGCGGCCAGTCGGCCCCCGCACAGCAGGCAACCAGGAGCAGCCAGACAGCCAGCGACGGAAACAGGCGGGGCATGGGGAGTCCTTGGGTCAGGGGTCAGGGCGGCAGAGGTCAGCAGATTGAACACCATGAGAAACAGTAAGTTTCGCGGCATCAGCCGTCAACGTGCGATCGGAGTGCCACAAGAGCCGAAGTGCCAGCCAGCCGGCGAAGGGCAACAGCGCCCCGCGGTCATGATCGGCGTATGCGAATGCGTGCGGTCGATCACGCGGCCGATGACTTCGTGCATGGCCGCCATCACGAGCCACGTGATCGCACCGAGGCTGCCGGTGATCCTCCCCTGGCTGCGCGTCGAGAACTCCTGCGACGAACGCGTTCCGATGCGGCGATGCCGACCTTCTGCTTCACGCCTCGGATTGCTTCTTTCAACGGGAGGATGTATACGAAATGAATCAAACCCCGGAGATGCTTTACGTGACGATCGCACGTTTCAATGTCCTCGGACCGGCCCTCGTTTGCGGGGTGATCGGGCTGGTCGTAGCTGACGACACACCGGGAACGGGGGACGCGTTCCCCGCAGCGTCGGCAACGTCCGTGACAGGCACCGGAACCATAACCGGAAAAGTGGTTTACACAAGCGATCCAGAGCGTCCGTGGCGACTGGGGCGCTACTATCTGCGAAACGCGAAATCGGGCGAGTTGGCCGAGGCGGTCGTGGCCATCCATCGGCGGGGCCTGACGGGGCCAGAAGCCTCTCGAAAATCGGAGACCGTGACGATCGACCAGAAGGATTTTCAATTCACGCCCGAGACCGTCGCGATTCGAGCCGGCGATCGAATCCGATTCGTCAACAGTGACGCGCAGGTTCATAATGTTCAGACGAACCACGATCGTCAGACATTCAACGTGAACATGCCTTCGGGGGGGGAGCACCTCGAGCAATTCTCTTACGCAGGGGGGATTCGGAAGCCCTACCGGATCGGATGCGCGTTTCACGGGGCGATGCGGTCGTGGATCTTCGTGTTCGATCACCCCTGGTTTCAATTGACGGGAACGGACGGCGCCTTCCGGCTGGTCGGCGTCCCCCCCGGCGAATATCGGCTGGATGTGGCGCACCCGGCGGGTGACTTAAGGACCGACCAGCCGATCACGGTGAAGGCTGGTGAATCGGTCTCCGTCGAACTGCGGTTGAGCCCCGACAACCAGCCGAAATCCACGAAGCCGTAATCCAGCCGGATGAGCGATTGCTACTCAAATTTTTCCAACACACGATCACAAGCAGGCCCAGCATGTCAGCACCCCTCACGCGTCGCGATGCCTTGATGACAGGATCTTCTGCCGCAGCGGCCCTGTGGGCGTGGCTCTCATTGCCCGACGTGGCATTTCCCGCGGTGGCGCGCGACGAAGAGCTGGTTCCGTTTCTCGATATGCCCCGCACGCCCCCCGAGCGCCTGGACTGGGAAACGCTCGATGCCTGGCTCACGCCTCAGGACCAGGTCTTTGGTGTCCAGCATTACGGGATCCCTGATTTCAAATACGATTCATTTCGGCTGGAAATCGGGGGGCTGGTCGATCGCCCGCCGAGCCTCACGCTGGAGCAGTTGAAAGCCCTTCCGAAAAAAGAGGTCCTGATGACGCTCGAATGCTCCGGCAATGGGTCGTCGAAGGGCTTCATGAATGCCGTCTACAACAGTCGCTGGACGGGGACGCCGCTTGTCCCTCTGCTCAAGGAATGCGGGATCAAGCCCGAGGCGATTGAAGTCGTGTTTTATGGGAAAGACAGCAAGGAAGAGACGCTCCGCCCCGGAACGAACCGCGAGCTCAAGATCGACGTCCCGTTTGGCCGAAGCATGACGCTGGCGGATGTTCTCGGCCTCGAACCACTCTTGGCCTATGAGCGCAATGGTCAGCCGATCGAGCACCGCAACGGAGCTCCCGTCCGCCTCATCGTGCCGGGCTGGTACGGGATCGCGAACGTCAAGTGGCTCTCCCGCATCGAGTGCCGCGATCGCCGCTACATGGGACGTTACATGGCGCGCGACTACGTCACGGTGCGGGGCGAGCGGCACGGCGATGAGATCGTCAACGTCGAGTCGTCGGTCACGCGGATGAACCTGAAATCGATCGTGGCCCGGGTCACGCGAGGCGCGACAAGCGAAGGAAAGGTTCCGGTCAAGGTTCTGGGGGCTGCCTGGGATGACGGGACCGGGATCGCCAGAGTGGATGTCAAACTCGACGATGGTCCGTGGCGCGAAGCGGTCCTGGCGAAGGAACCGCGATCGAAGTTTTCATGGGTTTTCTTCGCGCTTGATCTGGGGCCGATCGCTGCCGGAAAGCACACGCTCGTCTCCCGGGCGATCGACATCAAAGGCCGCGTGCAGCCCTCCGCCGATCAGGACGAGATTGCCCTGAAACGGACGTACTGGGAAGCCTACGAGCAATGGCCGCGCAGCATCGAATTGAAGGTCTAGCGCGGCTACTTTCTTGTAATCGCTTCGTACGCATGCAGGAAACGCGACCCCATTCGCGTCGCCGACCGGCTGGAAGCGCTAGGTGCCCTCCTCTTTGAAATCGAGGACGAAAATCTGCCCGACATCCTTCCCCTCGGTCTTAACAAGGCGATTGTATGCGAGAGTCTTGCCGTCGTGGCTCCAGACCAGGGCGAACGGGGCGGGGGCCTTGTCGCTCAACGTTTTGGTCTTGCCGAATTGCGCGCCGGGCTGCACGTTCACAATCAAAAGCTTGTTTCCGGCGACGCACGCCACTGCTTTTCCGGACGGATGCCAACGGGCGTCGCTCGTGACCCCCCCCTCGATCGAAGTCGCCTGCTTGGGCGTTCCGCCGGTGGTCGGAATGACGAAGATTTGTACTTGTCCCTTGCTGTCTTTCATGCGGAACGAGAGCTGGTCTCCCTTCGGCGAGCTGCGGACGATCCCCTGGCATCCGGGATTGGCGGAGCCTTCGGTGTGCGTCAGTCGGCGTTGGATCGTTCCGGCCGGCGGCATCGGGAGGGTGGTCTCTGTTCCCTGCAGCGGACCGAGCGGGCCGGGCTTCGTGATGTCATCGGGAATGTCGACGACGTACACCTCGTCGAGCGGCTGGTTGTTTTTATCGCGCGTGGTGCCGATGAAGGCGCGGGCGAGTTGCCGGCCGCCGCTGGCGCGGGCATAGCCGTTATGGCCGATCCAACTGTCGCCGGCCGCGTTGGAAATCTCATCGCTGCCCGGCTTGGGATCGGCGGTGACCGCCACGACGAGCACCGAGAATCCCTCGCCGCGATCCGGGAAGAATTCATTTTTAGGAACCTGGACCGGGTTGCCGAGCTTGGTCACGCCAATCGAGCGCAGATCGAGATTCTTGTTGATCTTCAGGCCGTGAGCGCGAAGGACGGCGTCGTTGTACGTGAAGCCGACCCACTGGTCGTCACCGGAGAACTCGTGCCGGTGCGTGCCCCCGCGCAGGGCGCCCGCCGTGAAGGGGGCCACGATATTGCGCGCGTCGAGGAACTTGATCGTCCCGCTCCCGTCTCCGCTCGCGATGGCCCCGAGTCGGCAATGCTTCTCGTAGCGATTTTCCGGTCCCGACGGGTGAATGGGCCCATGAATGAAGATCGCGTCATTGTGGATATGTGCGGATCCGGCGGCGGCCACTCCCGGCCCGAACTCATTGGGGTTTTCAGGACGGTAGAGAGGGACGATCTTGCCGGTCGCAATTTCGACTTTGGCAACCAGACGCGAGCCGGCCGCCCCCCCCGGACCACCGGCGGCAAAAATCAGAAAGCGATCATCGGGCGAGAAATTGTCGTTGTTGTCGAGCCCGGAATTGTACTCAGTCCCTTTCGTGAGCTGGCGTTCCTCCGCCTTCAATGGCGACATGGCCCCCAACAGCAGCAGCAAACCCGCCAATGTGATTCCAAGAGTCAATCGTGGCATGAAACGGCTCCTTGATGTATGTTCGATGCGAGCGGACGATGGGCATAGAAGCGGCGTCCCCGGCGGGAGTTTTGGAGCCTGTCGGCCCCACGCGTCGCCGGGACTCGTTTTCAAACCGACAGCTTCCACAAGATCGCCGTGCGATGCAAGGATGAAGCGGGCTTGGAGCGGCAAATTCACCGATCGCCGGTTGGTTGGCGTGGGAGTGCGACAACCCAATCAGGGCTATTATGCCGCCGCGCTGATTTGGAGTTGCGGACATGTCTGCCATTGTTGCGGATTGATTTGTCTCGTTCTGATGCGGAATTTCAGGTTTTCGCAAGTCACACCCCACGTCGCTGGTGTTTAACGGAAAAGGCTCGGGACGGTATTCGTGACGCACACGGGCGGCGAGCAAGGTGACATGCGAGGCGGAACTGGTTC
>JAGVKR010000111.1 GCA_020050375.1 Planctomycetales bacterium | reverse complement strand
TCAACGCTCGCCGTTGCTGCGGACGACGCGCCGATTTTCGCCGATTTGGACGCCGAATTCGGACGCGCCACAGCGAAATAGGCTGCAGCGCCTCCTGCCAAAAGCAGCACGACTCCGATTCCGATCAAGCTTTGGAGCCGACGGTTGTTCGAGCTTTGGAATCTTCGTCGACTGAAGAGCTCGGCATCCGAGTCAACGACCGGCGAAAGATCGATTCCTTCGAATGGCGCCGCATCGTCGGATTCGAGCGATGGAAACTGAATCGGATGGCTCGCCGCCGCGGGGACGGTATCGGGTTCCGGTTTCAGTCGCGGCGTTTTCTGCTTCGCGGACCGCTCGCCGGCTTCCCCACGGGAAGCGTTCGCTTTGAGATCGGCGAATTCGAGGGGGGCCTCAAATGAACCCGATGAAACCGGTTTCACCGGCTGGCCTTTGGCACGGACTGTGGGCTCCTGCATGACGAAAGCATGCGCACACTTCCCGCAGCGCGCCTTGCGACCGAGCAGGCTGCGGTCCGGAACCTTCAGCCGTTGGCCACACTTCGGACAAGCGATTTCCAGACGAGCCATATTCGAGGGGTCTTCACGACTTCGGGAGGAGCGCGACGCCTGTCGAAGAATCTCAAGCGGATTCGCGGTCTCCGTGTTCTCAATGGTATGCCGGAACTCCTTGATTGCAAAGGGCTTTTCAACGACGGCGAGTCGGGGGCCTGGGAACTGGGACCGGGGCTCGACCGTGATCTTTTCTTGAACGATCTAAGGATCCTCTTTCTGCTGGAAGTCCCCCGTCACTTTCCAGTTCCCCGGTCCCGGGTTCCCGGTCCCTTTCGCACGGCGCGACTCGGGTTCTCAGGCGCCTGATCTTCGGATACAAATCACGCCACGCCTCAAACGGCTTTCTGGTTTATTGGTCGCGGTTGTGACAGGAGAACGAAATGGAACGGAGTTGGTCTCGCGGTGCCATACGGTTGATCGCGAGCTCAGTCATCGTGGCCCTCCACGCAGGAGCTCTGTCGGCCGCCGAAAAATATGATCTGACCGAAGCGGCCGATGACGCGCGGATCTTCAAGCTCACGACCGCGCTCGAAGTTTCCGGCAAGGTTTACCCCGAGGCGGGGGCCGACAAAGCGCTGAAGCTCGCCGTCGAAGCCAAATTCGCCTACGGTGAACGCCGACTGCCCGCGACGGGACGCGAGGCGCACTCCCTGCGCAGCGTGCGCCATTATGAACACGCCGAAGCGACGGTCCACGAGCAGGCTGTTTCCGCGAAGCCGGGGGGCGAACAGCTCTCGAACCTCGCCCTTCGCGGCACGCTGCGGCTGATCGTGGCTCAGGGGCAGGCCGACGGAGTCGAGTTGTTCAGCCCGTCCGGTCCGCTGACGGCCGACGAATTGCAGTTGCTCAAGTCTCCCGGAGACAGCCTGGCCGCGATCGCTCTGCTGCCCGACGCGCCGGTTGAGATCGGCGAATCGTGGCAACCCTCCGATTGGGTCCTGCCGATGCTGACCAACGTCGAAGCCGCCGAGAAGTCGACATTGAAATGCCAACTGGAGTCGGTCGATAAGAACACCGCTCGGATCGCCGTCAACGGCGAGATCACCGGGATCACGCTGGGGGTGCCGGCGAATGTCAAGATCACAGGCCGGCTGCTCTACGACCTCGACGAGCACTACCTGCGGCGAATCGAGCTCACGCAAGCCGAGAAACGCTCGATCGGCACGGTGTCGCCCGGACTGGACGTGTCGGCCCAAGTGACAATCGCACGGTCCCTCGACACGCAGACGGAGCGGTTGACAGAGAAAAACCTCGCCAATCTCCCGCTGGAGCCGAACGATGCGAGCCTCCTGTTGACGTTCGACGTTCCCGCGTGGAAGCTGCGGTTCTTTCATGACCGCAACTGGCACTTGCGCTACCAGACACCCGAACTGGTCTTCCTGAAACTGATGCACAACGGCCGGCCGATCGCCCAATGCCATCTCAAGAAACTGCCGGATGCGGAACCCGGGCGACACATACCCGAAGACGAGTTTCAGGGAGACATTCAGCGCACCCTCGGCAAGGATTTTCAGGAGTTCGTGGAGGCTGAGAAGCTCAAGCTGCGAGACGGCCTGTACATTTTCCGGGTCGTTGCCGTGGGATCTGTTCCGGATCGGAATGTGAAAAAAGAAGCTGCGAAGAAGGAACCGGGGAAAGACGAGCCCGCGACAAATGAGCCGGTCTTCCTTCCGATGCAATGGATCTACTACCTCGTCGCCAACCCCGATGGGCGGCAGGTGTCGTTTGTTTTCGCCACGGAGCCCAAGCTCGTCGAAGATCTCAAGAGCCGCGATCTGTCGATCGTCGGCGGACTGGAATTCCTCGCCAGCGGCCCGAAGGTGACGCCGACGAAGGCGAAGGGGAAGTAGCAGCGGGGGAACTGGGACCAGGGACCGGGGAACTGGGGCCATTAATGAGGGACGTCATTCGTGCTTCTCTGATTTGCAGTGCCCCGGTCCCTGTTCCCGGGTCCCCGGTCCCCGCTACGAACGTCACAACAAGCTGCGTTCCAGCACCGCTTTCGCCTGAGTGAAGTAAGGCTGCCAGGTGATTTCCGGTTGGCCGGTCTTGAGACAATCACGGACCTTTTGCAGCGTGTTCCGCGACATGTGCGGGCAGCGATTGCAGGCGCACGTCGTCCCGTCGGAGGCCATGATCCCCGGCACCGGAATGTACGTGTGCTGCGGCGCTAGTTTCGCGAGGGGGTGGATCATGTTGGCCTCCGTCGCCACCAGGAATGTCGTCGGTTGCGTCACGGACGCCACGTACTTCCGCATGCGCTCGGTCCCGCCGATGACGTCGCTGACGTCGAGGATCGGCTTGGGACATTCGGGATGCGCGAGAACCAGGCTGCCGGGATTATTCTTTTTGGCCCGCAACAGATCCTGCACGCTGAAGATCTCGTGGACCATGCACGAGCCGGGCCAGAGAATCATCTTCCGCCCGGTGACCTCCGACAGATACCGCCCCAGGTGCTGATCGGGCACAAACAGGATTTCTTTATCGGCGGGGACGCGGTCGATGATCTCGCGGGCGTTGCCGCTGGTCACGATCCAATCGCAGAGGCTTTTCACGGCAGCCGTCGTGTTGATGTAGGCCACTGTCTCGAAGTCGTGCCCTTCGGCGCGAAGCTGCTTCTGGTAGGCGGCCAATTTTTCGGCGGGGCAACTATCGGCCAGCGAACAGCCGGCCAGCAGATCGGGAATCAGGACTCGCTTCGACGGATTCAGGATCTTCGCCGATTCGGCCATGAAGTGGACGCCGGCGAAGACGATCGTCGACTTGGTCACTTTCACGGCGTCGCGCGCCAGCTTCAGGCTGTCGCCATTGAAGTCGGCGACGTCCTGGATCTCGCCATCGACGTAATAATGCGCCAGCAGCACCGCATCTTTCTCGACCTTCAGCCGTTCGATCTCGTCCATCAGATC
>JAGVKR010000145.1 GCA_020050375.1 Planctomycetales bacterium | reverse complement strand
GATCTGTAAGGTTTGCGGGAATCGTCAGCGGCTCGCCCAGAAGGTAGTAGCAGCGGCTGAAAGGCTTGGGAATCCACAGGCCCGTCCAACTGCCCCGGATATGCCACGACTGGGGATAGAGCGACACGATCGGCACGATCGGCCGACCGGTCCGTGAGGCGAGGTAGACGATCCCCTCTTTGATTTCATGATGCGGCCCGCGCGGCCCGTCGGGGGTGATGAAGATGTGCCAATCGTCCGCCTGATCGACCAGCTCGCGAATCGCCTGCTCGCCGCCGCGGTTGGTCGAACCACGGATCGAACGGATCCCGATGCACTGCATGAACTCGGCGAGGTACGACCCATCCTGATGCCGGCTGACCAGAGCGGCGATGTTGGGGCGGGTCAGCGCCGCGCGTGCCAGGGGGATCAGAATCGAATCGTGCCAGAGAGCGTAGATGAACGTTCGCGACGGACGATACGAAGGGTCGGTGAGCGCGGCCTCGATGTGCCCGTCAAAACGCAGCGTCCGGCTCAGCGCGCGAAACACGAGCGCAACGAACCAACCGACAAACTTCGTGAGGTAACGACTGCGAATCCTCAAACTCAGGTCTCCCGCGCCAAAACTCTCCCCCTTAGGAAGGGGGGGCCGGGGGGGGGGTCGCGCGGCAGGGTAAAAGGCTTGCCCTGCGCGAAGTCGTGCATCCCGCCTCCCAGCCGCACTCGATCGGCTGCGAATTGTAGCAATGCCCCGGGATTCGCAAATGCCAGTTGGCCATCGAATCAGCCGCGAGCCGACTCATTCGATGGCTCACAACCAGTTGTTCAGGTAGAGCAATTGCCCCGCGAGTTGCTCGGCGTCGAACGTATGGAGAAGTCGGAGCAGGCCTCGAATGTTTGCGCGAGGGTCTTCCTGGGTAGCCACAATGATCCCCGCGTGGGCTTCCCTACGACTTGCGAATTCAGAGTGAATTCGCGGAAAATCTCGAACGTTATACGTGAGGGATGAATGACCTGTGATTCGATGATTTCGGGAGACATGGCAGTGACTCACGTTGGGATGCCCTTCAGTCTATTCGAGCCGCTCCCGCTGCGTAAACACCAATCATAAACGCGTCTGATTGCGAGTGTCTTGTCGCTCCTATGCGATCCCCCTAGAATCGACGCTCACGGTATTTTTCGCTGCTATTCCCCGAGCGCTTCCATGAGTCCTTCCGCCCCGGCTGTCCCTCCGCAATCCGCCGCCTCGGCCCAGGTTCCCGACGCCGCCGGGCGATTCGGCGAGTTTGGCCGGCGTTTCGTCCCCGAAACGCTGATGCACGCGCTGGAGCAACTCACCGAAGAATACGCGCGGACTCAGGCCGATCCGCAGTTTCAGGCGGAACTGAACGCGCTCTTCAAGTATTACGTCGGTCGACCCAGCCCGCTTTATTTCGCCCGCCGGCTCACCGAAAAATGCGGTGGGGCGCGAATCCATCTCAAGCGCGAAGACCTGAACCATACCGGGGCGCACAAGATCAACAACGCCCTCGGGCAGGCGCTGCTCACGCTGCGGATGAAGAAAGGGCGCGTCATTGCCGAGACTGGCGCCGGACAGCATGGCGTCGCCACCGCGACCGCCTGCGCCCACTTCGGTCTCCCCTGCGTCGTCTACATGGGCGAAGAGGACATCCGGCGGCAAAAGCTCAACGTGTTCATCATGCGGACGATGGGGGCCGAGGTCCGCCCCGTCACCAGCGGCTCGCGGACGCTCCGCGACGCGATCAACGAGGCGATGCGCGACTGGATGGCCTCCGTCGCCGACACGCACTACATCATCGGGTCGGTCGTCGGTCCGCATCCGTTCCCGATGATGGTCCGCGATTTTCAGGCGATCATCGGCCGCGAAACCCGGCAGCAATGCCTCGAACAAATCGGGCGGCTCCCCGACGAAGTGGTCGCCTGCGTCGGCGGCGGATCGAATTCGGCCGGCATGTTCTATCCCTTTGTTGAAGATGCATCGGTCAAACTCACCGGAGCCGAGCCGGGAGGCAAGGGGCTCAAGCCCGGCGAGCACGCCTCGACGCTGAGCTACGGCGTCAAAGGCGTCCTGCACGGCAGCTACAGCTACGTGCTGCAGGATTCCGACGGCCAGACGCAGGACGTTCACTCGGTTTCGGCCGGGCTCGATTATCCCGGCGTGGGCCCCGAGCACAGCTACTGGAAAGACACTGGCCGCGTGCAGTATCACCCGGTCAGCGATGCGGAGGCGCTCGACGCCTTCCATACTCTGGCCCGGCTCGAAGGGATTCTGCCGGCGCTGGAAAGTTCGCATGCCGTCTCGCTGGCCCAAAAGGCGGCCAGCGGGCGGAAGAAGGAAGAAGTCGTGGTCGTCTGCCTGTCCGGGCGCGGCGACAAAGACGTCTACGAAGTCGCCCGCGTGCAGGGGCAGACGATTTGAAAGTGCAAATTGAGAACAGCGAGCCGCCGGGTTGATCCCGGCGGTCGATCGAAATTCGAATGACGAAAGACAAAGGCCTAAGGAAATTCAAAACACAAAAGTCAAAAGACTAAACGGAACGATCACCAATGCCTTTGTCTTTTTGACTTTCGAGCTTCCTTAGGCATTTGAATTTCGACATTCGAGCTTTCCCAATAGCGGCATTTTGTGAGATTCTCTTGTCCACTGAAACATCCTCTATCAGTCAGACGTTCGCCCGCCTGCGGTCTCAGCAGCGAATGGCCTTCATGCCATTCATCACGGCGGGCGATCCCGATCTGGCGACGACGCAAAAACTGATCAACACGCTGGCCGCGCAGCAGGTCGACCTGATCGAAATCGGCTTCCCCTACAGCGACCCGATTGCCGACGGCCCGGTGATCCAGGCGTCTTACACCCGGGCCCTCGGGAAGCATTTGCATGTGAACGAGATTTTCGCGGCGGTGCGGGAGGTGACGGCGGGGAAGACGGGGAGACAGAGAGACAAGGAGACAGAGAGAAGTAGCGCGGCAAAGTCCTCTCCCAGTCTCTCCGTCTCTCCTTCTCCCCCTCTTCCTCCCCTCGTCGCGATGGTCGCCTACGCCATCATCTTCCGCATGGGGAGCGAGGCCTTCGTTCGCGGGGCGCGCGACGCGGGATTCGCCGGGCTGATTGTCCCCGACCTGCCGGCCGACGAAGCGCAGGATCTGGCCCGGCTGACCAGCGCGCAGGGTCTCGATCTCGTGCAACTGATTGCCCCCACGACGACCGAAGCCCGCACGAAACGGATTCTCGAAACGGCCGCCGGGTTCATTTACTGCATCTCGGTGGCAGGCACGACGGGGGTCCGCGACCAATTGCCCGACGAGCTCAAGCAGCAGCTCAAATGGCTCAAGACGCAAACCGATCTCCCGCTCGCCGTTGGTTTCGGCATCAGCCGGCCCGAGCAGGTCGACGAGCTGCGGGGCCTGGCCGACGGCGTGATCGTCGGATCGGCGATCGTGAAGCACGTCGCGGCGATCGCCGAGCAAGGAGTCGCTGTCGAAACGGCCCTCGGCCACGTCAGCAAACTGGCAGCCGGTATGGTCACAGCGACACACAAATCGTCGTAATTCGTTGCAACTCGTCAGCACTCCCCCCAGGCCCGCCGGTAGCAGCCGGTGGGTCCGGGTGTGAATGGACCTTTCAGGAGAAGCGCCATGAGTTCGATTCGTTTCGGTGGCCACATTGCGCTGGCTGTCGCCCTGTCGAGTTCCGCAGCGATCAGTCTCGTTCCTTCCGCTGCTCACGCCGCCGACGATCCTCTTCGCCCTCCCGCAATTGCCACCCAGGAGGTTCCGAACGTTCCTCCCGAACTGGCCGAGCGGCTCAGGCAGTACCAGAACACGCGCGGTGCGGCGTTTCGCGGCTGGTCTCCCGACGGCAACGGGATGCTCATCGCCACCCGTTTCGCCGACACTCCCCAGTTGCATCGCGTCTACCAGCCGGGGGGACGGCGCGAGCAGATCACGTTCTTCAACGAACCGGTCGACGGCGGGTTCATTCCCGAAGCCAAAGACGGCGCGCTGCTCGTCACGATGAGCCGCGGGGGAAACGAGAACGGGCAGGTTTATTTCTTCGATCGACAATCGGGGCAGGCGCAACTCCTCACCGACGGCAAGTCACGCAACCTGCTCGAAACGCAGCGGCACGATGGCTCGGTGATCATCGTCGGCAGCAACCAGCGCAACGGCCGCGATACCGATCTCTACACCGCCGACCCACGGAAACCGGATTCGATGAAGCTTTTGATGCAGGTCGAGAACGAGCACTGGTCAGCGGCCGACTGGTCGCGGGACGGCAAGACGCTGCTCCTCAACCGCTACGTCTCGATCAATGAAACCTACCCGGCCCTGTTCGACGTGGCGACGCAGAAAAAGACGCCGATCCCCGTCCCCGGTGGCGGGCCGGCCGCCTTCGGCGCGCTCGAATTCTCCCCGGACGGCAAGTCGGCCTATGTGGCGACCGACGCTCGGGGTGAGTACCAGCAGCTGGCTCGCGTCGATCTGGCCACGATGAAGTACACTTGGCTCACCGACGACATCCCCTGGGACGTCGATGCGATCGAAGCCGATCCGAAGACCGGAACGATCGCCTTCACCGTCAACGAAGATGGCGCCGGGGCTCTTTACCTGCTGGAAAGCGGCAAGCGACGACGGATCGAGCTGCCCCTGGGGATCGTCGGATCGCTCGAATTCTCTCCCGACGGCAAGCACCTGGGCCTGAGTCTGGCCCGTCCAGATGCTCCGGCCGACGCCTACTCCCTGAATCTCGCCGATGGCAAGCTCACGCGCTGGACGTACAGTGAAGTCGGCGGTCTCAACCCCGAGACGTTTGTCACGCCGCGCCGCATTCAGTTCGAGAGCTTCGACGGCCGCAAGATTCCCGCTTATTACTTCGCGCCGCGGAAGGCGTCGAAGGAGCATCCGGTCCCGGTCGTGATCGATATCCACGGCGGACCCGAAGGGCAGTATCGCCCGGCGTTCAGCGGCGTCGAGCAGTTCTACCTCAACGACCTGGGACTGGCGGTCATTCACCCCAACGTGCGCGGCTCCGCCGGTTACGGGAAGACGTACCTCAAGCTCGACAACGCCGACAAGCGCGACGACAGCGTCCGCGACATCGGCGCCCTGCTCGACTGGATCGGCAAGCAGCCCGAGCTCGACTCGTCGCGGATCGCCGTCGCCGGCGGCTCATACGGCGGATTCATGGTTCTCGCATCGCTGACGCATTACAGCGACCGGATCAAAGCCGGAGTCGACATCGTCGGCATCGCCAGCTTCCGCACGTTTCTCAAGAACACGAGCGCCTACCGGCAGGACTTGCGGCGCGCCGAATACGGCGACGAGCGCGACCCGGCCATGCAGGCCTATTTCGCGAAAATCGACCCGCTCGACAACACCGACAAGATCCATTCGTCGCTACTGGTGATCCACGGCAAGAACGATCCACGTGTCCCCTTCTCGGAAGCCGAGCAGATCGCCGACCGCGTCCGCGCCGGCGGCAAACCGGTCTGGACAGTTTACGCCGACAATGAAGGGCATGGCTTCGCGAAGAAAGTCAACCGCGACTACATGACGGCGGTGATCGCGATGTTTTTCAAGAGCTCGCTCGGTCTGTGAATCGCCGTTTGTTGAACCGTTTAGGCGCGAGGCGCAGCCGAGTGTTGTGCGCGATCACGAAAATGCACTCGGCTGCGCCTCGCCCTCGTATTCCTGCCATCGGCCGACGATGTGCCACGAACGGTCGCGATTCGCAGCACCGGTCAGGGAGCTCGTCGCGGACATGGGCATTTCTCCAGCGGGAATGGATACTCTAAACGCGTGCATAATGCCGCTGAGTATTGTTGTCGAGCAAGGTTGACGTCGATTCAAGGTCGTGAATAGAAGATAGTGGAGAGACAGGAGACAGGCAGCAGGAGCCAGAATTTGCTTCTGCCGCCTGATGCCTGCCTCCTGACGCCTCTCTGTCATTATCGTTCTTCCCTGCGATTCCCGTCGCTCGATGACGACTCGCCGCGAGTTTCTGACGGCCCAACCGCTGCGCGATGCGCTCGACCGCGCGGCCGAAGAATCGGCCGGGGGAGCGTGCGTGCCGCTCGCCGGCAATACCGTGCGGCTCGGCAAGGTGGCGATGGCCAGCGATTTCGAGGTGATCCTCAACCCGGACGCCCGCGAAATGCTGTCGGCGGCCTCCGACGCGCTGGCGCTGATCGACCAGCTCGAAGACCAACTGTCGGTGTACCGTCCGCACAGCGAACTTTCGCGAATGAACGCGCGGGCCGCTACCGAGCCAGTCGTTGTGGAGCGGCAGTTGTTCGACCTGCTGCGTCAGTCAGTCCAATACGCGACCGAATTCGAAGGAGCTTTCGACCCGACCTCCGGTCCTCTGGTGGCCCTTTGGCGGCGGTGCCGGCGCGAGCATCGTCTCCCGACCAATGCCAAATTGGACGAAGCCCGCGCTCGCCTCGGCGCTGGCGAGGTCGAGTTCGACGACAAAGCCCGAACGATTCGGTTTCGCCGACCGGGAAT
>JAGVKR010000180.1 GCA_020050375.1 Planctomycetales bacterium | reverse complement strand
GCCAGCTTGCTGCTTCCCTGCGTCAGGGCCTCGGCAATCGTGGGATAGATCTTCATCTGCGGGTGGCGGCCGGCCCGCTCGCGGCTGAGATCGTTCTCGCCGACCTGCTCGACATACAGCGAGACGATGTCCATCGCCGGCCGGTGATGACGGCCTTCCCAGCCGTACCCATCGAGGAACCGATCGATGATGTGCTCGGAGTGCGAGTATTTGTGATAGATCGTCGTCAGAGCGGCGATTCGCGGTCGCCGTTCCGCGGCCCGGCTGACGTTGTTCACGAACAGCGTCGCCGCCATGCCTGCCAGAAAATCGCGACGCGAGCAATGCATGCCGAATTTCTCCTGGTCGTGGCGGGTTCCGTTTCGGAGTACAGAATAGCGCGGGTCGCGGCTGCAAGCAATCGACCAGTGGACTGACCACGGAATACACCGAAGACACGGAAGAAATACAAGAAAATGACGACTACGTTCTGTTCGCTCGTCCGCCCTCTTTTTCCGTGTGTTCCGTGTATTCTGTGGTCCTGAGAGGTGTCCCGGTTGCGGCTGAGCAATGCGAGGCCGCGCTGGGTCTTTCGTGGTTCCCCTCCTTTCTTCCCGCCGGATTTGTCTGGCAGGCCATATCGAGGCGCCCGAAAGTGGAAATGTGCAGCGCCTGTCCTTTTCCTCTTTCCTGGAAACGGCTCTTCGGGTTATCGTCCCCCCTTCGATGCCGCCGGAAGGATCGCTTCCCTACGCGTGACATCGTTTGCGACGAGCGTTTCCGTTTGCTGAGGAGAGTTTTGTGCCTGGACGCCGCGACGCCTTGTGCCCGAATCGGATTCTAGCGATGACCTTCCGTGCCTCGAAGTTAGAAATCGCCATAGCAACCGCTCTCTGTTGCTGGATGGCGATCTTGCTCGCGGCGCCCTACGACCTCGTCGCTGCGGACGATGCCCGTCCCGCCAGCAGCTCGTCGGCAGCCGCGCCGACGATTCAGGGAATCGAATCCCGGATTCAGCGGCTCAAAGACAACAAGGATCTCGAAGCCGAGCGCCGCGACGAACTGATCGATGCCTTCACAAAGGCCATTGAACACATCCGGGCGGGAGACGAGTTCGCAAGCAAGGCCGCGGAATGGGCGAAGTCGTCGGAGAGCGCTCCAACCGACATCGAAAAGGTCAAATCGGATCTGGCAAAGATCGCCGAACAATCCTCGGCCGGCAGCCCGGCATCGGCGACGGACACCAAGGGAGACCTCACCCGGATGCAGCAGGCGCTGACGCGCGCCGAGGCCGATCGCGATCATCGCCGGCAGGAATTGGGGGAGTTGAACGATGAGAACGACCGACGCGCCGATCGCCGCCAGGAAATCGCCGAGCGCAATGAAGAGATCGACCAGGAGCTGCGCGAGGTTCAGGAAGCGCTCGACCGCGATCGAGACGGAGACGACGACCTGGAGCTGGCCCAGCAGACGCTGCTGCAAGCGCGGCGGCGAGCGATCCTCCAGGAGCAGGAAATGCATCGACAGGAACTGCTCGCCTTCGAAGCGACGGCCGAGCTGGTAGCGGCACAGCGCGACCTGGCGGCGACGCGGCTGCAGATTGCGGAGGATCTGCTCGACGCCTGGCAGAAGGCGGTCAATGATTTTCGCCGAAGTGAAGCCGACCGCTTTCTTGTCGAGGCGCAGCGCCGCGCTGGGAAGGTGCCCGTATCGCTCCGTCCGATCGCCGAAATGAACGTTGAGCTGGCCGCCGCCCGTCGCGATATGGCCGTGCGGATTGAAGAAACGATCGCCGACTCCGAGGCTGCGACGACGCGACTCGAGGAGCTGCGGGAGCAGTTCGAAAAGGTCACCGAGCGTGCCAAACGGATCGGCTTCACGGAAGCGATCGGTCTCCTGCTGCGAAAGCACCGGGATACACTCACGCTCGTCGACGAATCGCTAAGGAACAAACGAGCTCGCGCGGCGAGCGTCTCACAGATGAGCGTGTTGCTCACGGACTACGAAGAGCAGCGCGGCAAACTGGCCGACTTGAGCTCCCGCGTCAAAGTCGAAATGAAGCAGCTATTTCCCGGAAAACCCAAAGCGGAGACCGCCATTGCCGAGGCCGACCTGCGTGACCTGCTCGAAACGCAACGACGCAGTCTCGACGCGCTGATCCGTGACACCACTCGGTACGTCGAAGAAATGATGGAGCTGGAATCGGTCGAACGGCAGCTTGTGGTGTGCGTCCGCGAATTCGCGGCGTTCAGCGACGAGCACATCTTGTGGATTCGCAGCACCGACTTTCCCCAGCGTGCCGACGTCCCGAGACTGGTTTCATCCGCCGGCTGGATCACAAGATTGAGCCATTGGCAAAAGGCCGGCCGCGCCCTGTCGAATGATGCATCGACACACCGACTCCTGTATGGCGCAGCCGCGCTTCTGCTCGCCGGAATGGCCTTCGGGCCCTGGCTCCTGCGTTGGCGATCGAATCGCCAGGTCAGTCGTCGAGCGACGATTGGATCGTCCCGAGTCGGAGCAACGGCGATTCCAATTTTGAGTGAGACGCTGGCGGCCGCCTGGTGGCCGGTGCTGCTGGCGGCCGTCGGCATCCG
>JAGVKR010000548.1 GCA_020050375.1 Planctomycetales bacterium | reverse complement strand
GAATCGTGCACGGCGATCTGAAGCCCGAAAACATCCTGATCGCCGAAAACGGCGACGCCAAGATCAGCGACTTCGGCCTGGCCCGCCGTGATGTGAAGGCCGCCAACAGCACCGCCACGCTCACGTGGGATGAGGCCGCGCGCGGCGGTGTCTCGGGAACGCCCGGCTACATGGCTCCCGAACTGCTCGAAGGCCATCCCTCTTCCCCCGCCAGCGACGTGTACGCCCTGGGGATCATTCTCTACGAAATGCTGACAGGGCGCCGGGCCGTCGAGGGGAACGGCGTGCTCGAAGTTCTCAACCGGATTCGCGAGCTCAACGCCGACCGAATGGCGGCGGAGGTCCCCGAGCCGTTTCGCGAGATGGTTCGTAGCGCGCTTCAGCGATCTCCGCAGTTGCGTCCGGCCACCGAGCGACTGGTGGAAGCGCTCACTCAAAAAGCGTGAAACTGCTGCGCCGGTAGCCCTGGCTGTCAGGTTTGGCGGCCGCTTGCCTTCACGCCGCCTGCGTCAATCTCTTTGCGGGGTCGACTTCCACTGCTCCGATTGGCGCCGAGGCGACGGCCTCGGCGCGGCAGGTCCAAATGCCGAGGCAAGTCGTGAAGAACCAGGCCGTCGTTCCCAGGCCCAATAATCCGATTCGGCCGGCGTAGGGCAAAAGCGCGTAGTGGGCGAGCGACAGGGCGGCGGGAACGACTGCCAGCGCGAACGCGGTCCGTTGTCGACCGATCTGACGGAACCAAAGCGGCACGAAGACGACCGCTGGCAGCCAGAAGACGAAGTAATGCCCGCGCGACACGGGCGAGACCACCAGCGTCGCCACTCCTGCCAGCCCAAACGCCACGCCGTGCAACAACGGATGCCCCCCCCGTCCCGCCGCGACTATCACCGCGCCGAGCGCCGCCAGGGCCGCGAACCGCACGACCGACAGGATGTGCGACACGATCGGCGCGTCCATTGGCATGGTGGCCTGCGTGACGTCAATCCGCAGATCGTCGGGACCGTCGAAAAACTTGTATGCGACCCAATTTCCTCCGCGATAGACGGCATTGAACAAGCTCTGATTGCGGACGGAAGCCGCGTCGCCGCTGAAATCATCATCGCGAACGTCATTCACTCGCGACGCGACCCGAACGTACCACGTTTCGAGGTGTCGCAGGTTGTCGTTCCACCCGATTAGCGCGGCTGGGAGCAGCAGGAAGAACAGGAGCGTTCCGGCGAGGAGGCCGCTCGTCCCCCAGATCGGGGATAAGTGCGGAGTTCGGAGTTCGGAATGCGGAGTGGGGAGGAGAGTGTCGCGAGCGTTCGAACGAGTCATGCCGCGGTGGAAGGCCGCGACGATCAAGGTTGCCAATGCGCCGCAGGCGGGGAGGGCGGGAGTGAGCTTGAGGGCAATTGGCAAGGCTAGCACGAGCCCTCCGACCAGCCAGGCGGTGCGCGTTTTTCCCAGCCAAATCAGGCGAAATCCCAGGAGCAACGGATAGACCAGGGACAACCCCATCTGCCCCCGTTGCAGGCAGTTCAAAACGGGAAACAGCGCTGCCAGAAGTGCGGTAACGAACAGCCACAACGGAAAAGTCCGCGAATCGGCTGCCCGTTCGATTCCATTCGGGATCATCGGAGCACTCGTCGTCCGCTCGGGCTCCCGAAACCAACCAGCGTCCGAAAGGGCGCTTGCCAAACGCCGGCACTCGAAATAACAACCGAACATCATCCATGCCGAAAGCGCGAACCACACTCCCGCCTGCCAATGCGGAGGGAGAGCGGCCAGCGGGGCCACCAGAAGGGCGAATAGCGGCGGATAAAGATATTTCCAGCCGCGAATGTTCGAAACGTCGTACGGTTCGCGACCATCGAAGAACGCCGCACCCGCCTCGGTGTAGACCGTAAAATCGGTCATATGCAACGCGGGGTGCCTGGGATCGACCCGCGCCCGCCGCGTGACGTCCACGCCGCACCAGATCGCCAGGGCGATCACCAACCCCAGATACACCGCCCAATGCCGGCGAATATCGGCCGTCGGGTGGAAGTTGCCGGGATGGAGCATGTTGCTTGAGGGAGGGAATTCAGCAGAGACGGGGAGGCACGGAGAGGCAGAAGGACCGGCCCCGGGTCATGCAATCATTGTCGATCTCTCCATCTCCCCCACTTCGAAAAGCAATCGAACCTCGCTGCGCGGAGACGCCGTCACCCAACTGCCCGCCACTCACTCCGTGCTTTCGATGCTCCACTCACCGCTTTCAACTCGCCCCGGACCGGCGCCGCGCAGGCGGGCGACGCGAGCCAGCGCCATCAGTGGGAAGTAGATGCGATACAGGTGATAGCGCAGATAAAAGACTTTGGGAAATCCGGTTCCCGTGAATTCTTCTTCTTCCCAGGTTCCGTCGTCGGTCTGGGTGTCGAGGAGGAACTGCACCCCGGCGTCAACGGCCGGCGAAGGGGCTTCTCCCGCGGCACATAATCCCAGCAGGGCCCAGGCGGTCTGTGAGGCGGTCGGTTTTCCTCGCCCCCGTGTGCGCGGATCTTCGTAAGTGTGCGGCGATTCACCCCAGCCACCGCATTCCTGCTGGTGCGCCTTCAGCCAGGCCACCGCGCGGCGAACGCGCGTGTCGGCGGCCGGAATGCCGATGGCCGTCAGGCCTACCAGCGTTTGCCACGTTCCATAGATGTAATTCACCCCCCAGCGGCCGAACCAGCAATGATCCGCCTCCTGATGATCCCAGATGAAATCGAGCGCGCGCTGGGCAATGTCGTGATCGTGGGCCATTCCCAGGCCGGCGAACATTTCAAGAACGCGGGCCGTCAGATCGGCTGTGCTCGGGTCGATCATGGCGTTGTGATCGGCGAACGGCACGCGCGTGAACAGTTCCCGATCGTTGTCGCGATCGAAGGCCCCCCAGCCGCCATCCCGATTCTGCATCCCGACGATCCATCGCGCCCCGCGCGCAATCGCTCCGACGAGCGGTCGCAAGTCTTCGACTCCGCGGACGGCTTCCTCCGGAGCGCCGGCCCGCCGCGATATGACGGCGGTCACATCGTTGCCGATTTCTCCCGAGGCCGGAAAGTCGCTGACAAGAAAACCAGCACGCCACGGATTCTCAGCCCCTTCTGGCAGACAGCGCGCCAGCGCGATCAACACCATCGCCGTGTCGTCTACATCGGGGTAGAAAGCATTGTTGAATTCGAAGTACCAACCGCCGGGGATCTTGTTGCGGCTGCGAACCGTCCAGTCCCCTTCGACCTGCACTTCTTTGGACAGGAGCCACTCGACCGCGCGGCGGATCGGCGGCGAATCGGCCGGAACGCCGGCATCCCGCAGGGCGATCGTCGCGATCGCCGTGTCCCACACCGGTGATTTGCACGGCTCAAGCCGGATCGTATCCCCCTCGGCAATCGACAGTTTTTCGAGTTCGTGGAGCGCCGTCTGAACCTGCGGCGAATCATCGTCGTGACCCAGGCACTTGAGGGCGATCACACTCCAGATGATCGGCGGAAAGATTGCTCCCAGTCCGTCGCTGTCGGCGAACCGCTTCTCCATCCATTCGGCTGCCTTGCGAATCGCCGCGCCTCGAAGCGGCTTCAGCCGCCACCGCTCGCACAATTTGATCGCCTGATCCACGCGTCCGAAGAATTTGCTCCAATCGATTCGGGACGGCTTGCTGAGAGGGTCGACGACCGTCGACGGCCCCATCGTCACGGGCAGTTCTTCGGGTGACTTCAGAAACAATTCGCGGATGTTGTGCTCTTCCGGCAAAGCGTGTTGCGGTCGGAACGCCCACAGCAGGCTCAGGGGGACGAGAATCGTTCGCGACCACGCCGACATCTCGTGGATATTGAACGGGCACCAGTTGGGAAGCAGCACGATTTCAGGAGGGACTGCCGGGCATTTGTCGTAGGAAATGACTCCCAGCAGCGCCAGATAATAACGCGTGAAGCTGTTGACCTGCTCGGCTCCACCGGCGGCGCGAATGGCCGTGCGAGCCCGCGCCATGTCGTCTTCATCGGGGGAATGGCCGACGATCTTGAGGGCCCAATACGCCTTCACCGAGGCGCTGATCTCCAGCGGCCCCCCCGGATAGATGGCCCAGCCTCCTCCCGGCAACTGCTTCTGCAGCATGTAATTGGCGCTTTGGCAGGCTCTCGTCGATTGCCCCTCCCCGAGAAACGCCAGGAGCAGGATGTACTCGGATTCGAGGATCGTGTCCCCTTCGAGTTCGCCCACCCAATAGCCGGCGGGCGCCTGCCGTCTGAGCAGATAATCACGGGTACGCTCGATAGCCGTCGAAAGTCGTAGCGATTGCCCGACCGAACCGTCTGACACCGGAAGACTTCCGGTATCGACGTGCGTGGCGGAGGGGTGCGGCCCATCAATGCGGAAGCGGCGGTTTTCCAGCCAACCCGAACTCATTCCAGGTTCCTTTTGACGCTGGAGCAAAATCGATCATGCCTGCGAGGGGTGGATGGTATTCAGACTGCGATTCTGCTGCAACGCCAATCGCTCAAAGGGAAAGGGATCAGGAAACAGGAGTCAGGGATCGGGGAGAGAAATTGTTTAGCCGCGAGGCGCAGCCGAGTGCGATTTGTGAAAATCGTAGACTGATCTTCGATGCTGGAAATGAATCTGGAAACGCGGCAACAATACGTTGCGTTGGAGGGAACCGGCGAAATTGCGGAACCCATTCCGTGCAGTGCGTCTCCGCCTGCTCCTCAAGTCCCGGGCTTCACGGTCTCAAATCACTCATGCAACCCCTCAATCGACAGAATCAGCTCGATCAGCTCGTCGGCGATCCGCGCATTGAAGGGATCCCATTGGAAGCCGGGCCAGCGCATGACTTCCGTGAGGAAGATTCCCTTGCGATGGAGCAAGCGCTTGAAGAAGGCGATCGACGTCAGGATCTCCTGATTCGTGAACGCGATTACCGGCAGCATTCGGCGGAAAAGTTGCACCGCGTCACTCCGCCGGCCGCCGACATAGGCTTCGTAAATCGCGTGGTAGATGCGGACGATCGAACTTTCCGGAATCATCGCGTCGACGCCCCGATCAAGGGCCTCGATCAACTGCATCACGGCCCAGCCCCCCGAAATATGGCACTCGGCGCCGAAGGCCTCGCGGGTTGCGGTGTATTTTGGTCCGGAAGGGACTGTCTCGATCTTCCAGCCGGCCAGGCCGGGCAGCGTGTCGGCAAGCGCCCGCATCGATTCGATTTTCAATCCCGGTCCGTTGAATTCCAAATCCTGTATGACAAGCGGCAACGGAACGTCGGCGGCCGCGTTCTGAAAGAACGGCACAATCGACGCCGGTGCCGCGTAACAGACGGCCGGCACGGCGATCAGACAGGCCGCCGCGCCTGCCTCGTCCGCCTGCCGGCAGAGCCGACGGCAAACTTCCGGATCGGCCGCTGAGGCCCCGGCGATCACCGGCACGCGACCCTGCGCGGCGGTCACGACTGCTTTCAGGATCTCCCCGCGCTCCGACTCACTGAGATAGGCCACTTCACTGGCGACCGCCGGGACAAGAAACCCGGCGACTCCCGCCGAGATTGTATCCTCGACCAGTCGCAGCAGGCTCTCATGATCCACGGCGCCGGTTTTGTCGAAAGGCGTCTGGAGAACCGAGATAATCCCCCGCGGCAGTGGCATTGGTTCAGTCCCTCGCAAGGCGTCAATCCTCGGACGCCAGCGCGACGGCACGGCGCCAGCCGGCACTGGCCTGCTTGATCTTGACCGGCAGGCACGAGACATGGAAGCCATGCGGCCGGCCGATCCAATCGAGATTTGCCGGTTTTTCGATCTGGCAATCTTCCCGGGTGGTCCCGGCGAAATGGGCCGGCCATATGTAACATCCGTGGCCGGTCCGTCGGTAGTCGGCGACCACGCTGGCAAACAGGCGGTCGAGCGTATAGGTATCAACGCGATTCTATCGCGGTCGAAAGGCTTTGCAATGCGCGGCGCTTGAGCCGTCGGCGTGGAGCGTAAAGGCACGCCTTCGTTTCACTTGGACCGGCCTTTGGACTCGACCGAACGGTCGCGTGGAACCTGGGTGCGTTGTTTGGCGGCGACACGCTTCCAGTCCTGAATCGTGAACAGATAAACCCAGGAACCCTGTTCCCGCACGGCTGCGACTGGCTTGGCACGCCCCTGATCCAACTCCATAAAAGCCGGGTGTCCGGAAGGGACTTGGACGTGCCTGGCTCCCTCCTCGTAGCCGAACTTGCGCAGGTCGTAGTCATCGAGCACCATGAGTATCGCTCCTTTACACGGAACTGCGGTCGAAAACCTGAATCGCATGACGAAAGGGGGGCGCGCCCCTCGCGCGGAAGCCTCTTGATTCTCTCCGTCGCAAGACTTGGGACGATCATTGCGGCACCTCCGTTAGAAAGGCGCTGCCGTCTATCGCCCTGCCATCGCTGCTATTCCGGACAGGGCGTCGGGAAAGACAGAGGTGCCTTGGGACCGTTCAGGTCCCAAGGCACCGACAAGGCGGGCACCTCGTACTCATGCAAAAAACATCAAGTCGTAGGTGCAAATCGGCCCGCACAGGCAGACAGTTTTGTCGGCATTTTGCCGACAATAAGTTCCGTTGGACCACCGCAGAGGCGGGTCGAGAGCACAGCCGGTTTCGGCATCACTTCGCGCCCCCTATATAAATAAGCGCAAACGGCGCCGTTCAGCGGACACGAAATGGGCAACAATCCGGAAATTTTTTCCAAATCGGTCCATAGACAGCGAGGGTGTCGGGTGCGCCCCATGCCACAAGTGTCTGTGCCAGCGTCGGTTGAGCTCGAAAACGCTTCACGCCTCGTGGATCAGACATGGATCGTCCGTGTCACACCCTAGCGGCTCCTGTGCCGCCCAGCCGCTCCATCAAATCCTCTGGATATGGTGCCGCTTGCCGAGTAACATCAAATCCTCGTGAGAGATGCGGGAAGAATCGTCAAGCCCTTGCAGAAGCACGGTCAGTGAGCGGCTCGATTACGGAATGCCTGGGGCGACTCAAAGCCGGCGAGGCGGATGCCGCTCGGTTGCTTTGGGAGCGCTACGCCCGTCAGTTGCTGGAAACGGCCCGGCACAAGCTGCCGGTTGCAGTGCGCCGCGTCGCCGACGAAGAAGACATTGCCCAGAGCGTCTTCACCGCCTTGTGGAACGGCGCCGACCTCGGACGCCTGAACGAGCTGGCCAATCGCGACGATCTGTGGTGGTATCTCCTGGCGACAACGCGACATAAGATCTTCAAGCATCTGCGCGGCGCGACGTCCCTAAAACGCGGGGGAGGGAATGTTCGTTCGTTCAGCGACATCAAGGCTTCGGGCGAATCGAAGGCGTTGCGCCGCTTCAAGGAGCTCGTCAGCTCTGAGCCGACTCCCGAGTTTGTCGCGATGCTCGAAGATGAGCACAATCGGTTGCTGGGGCTGCTGCGGGACGATCAATTGCGTAATATTGCGGCCTGGCGAATCGAGGGTTATTCGATCGATGAAATTGCCACGCGGCTCCAGATCGCGCCGCGATCGGTCACGCGAAAGTTGATGCTCATCCGCAACACCTGGGCGAACGAGGTGGGACAATGACGCCGTTGCCGCTGGCCGAGCCGGTCGAACTTCGGACCGAAAACCAGATCGACAGTCTCTGTGATGCGTTCGAGACCGAGTGGCGCTCCGGGAAGCGGCCGAAGATCGAAGACTATCTCGGGGAAACGATCGCGAAGGGGCGCGCGACACTGCTTCTGGAGCTGGTGCGCGTCGACGCGTATTACCGCTTGAAACACGGGGAAACGCCCGAGCTTCAGGAATATCTGCGCCGCTTTCCGCAGGATGCGCCCGATTTAAGCGCTGGGGGGCTGGCGCAGGCCTTCGCGGCGCCGGCGACAAGCGGGTCCGAGGAGCGCGAGTCGATCGGGACGTTCGATCTGCTCGAAATGCTCGGGGAAGGAGCCTTCGGCTGTGTCTGGAAGGCACGCGACCGCAAGCTCGATCGAATCGTCGCCCTCAAGCTGCCGCGCGGCGCCGGCCTGAACGCTGCCAAGGCGGCCGCCTTCCTTCGCGAGGCGCAGGCCGCGGCGCAGTTGAGGCATCCCAATATCGTCGCCATCTATGGCGTCGAGCGCGACGAACGAACGGCGTACATTATCAGCGAATACATCGACGGAGTGAATCTGAAGGAGTGGCTCAAGCAGAATCAGCCGACGTTCGAGGACGCGGCCCGACTGAGCGTCAAGTTGGCCGAGGCCCTCGCGCACGCGCATGCTCAGGGGGTTGTGCATCGCGATATGAAGCCGGCGAACATTCTTCTCGATCGTGCGGGCGAGCCGCACATCACCGATTTTGGCCTGGCCAAGCGGCTCTCGGCCGACATTTCCATCCATTCGGGGCAGCATGTTCTGGGGACTCCGGCTTACATGAGCCCTGAGCAGGCGGCGGGGGATTCCAAAAACGTCGATCCGCGCAGCGACCTTTACAGCCTGGGGATCATTCTCTACGAATTGCTCACCGGCAGCCGGGCCTTCGACGGCGATCAACAAACGATCCTGCGACTGGTGCTGTCGGCGGAGCCGAAGCCGCCGCGCCAGGTTCGTCCGGAGATTCCGGCCAGCCTGGAAACGATCTGCCTGAAGGCGATCGCCAAAGAGCGGGACCAGCGCTATCCGAGCGTGCAGGAATTCGCCGCCGATCTGAACCGGTTTCTAAGAAGCGAACCGGTGCAGGCGCGGCCGCCACAAGCCGCTCACGGCGGTCGCCAGTGGACCCGACGGCGCTTTGCGGGAGTGGCCCTTTCGGCGATGCTTCCCGTGGGGGGCTACGCACTCTGGAGCGGCGTTTCGGGTCGCCGCGAAGAGAATTTCCGACCAGTCGCGCTGCAGACCGAACCCGTTGGCGCCGAGATCTGGTTCATTCCGCTGGATAAACTGACGGGGGAGCCGGACGCCACTCGGATCATTCACGCGGGCCGAAGTCCCGTTTCACTGGAGCTCGCTCCCGGCGATTATCTGGTCGAGGCGGTTCTCGACGAGCGGCGTTTCCACGAAGTCTACCGGCATGTGCCGGACGTGACGGAGGTGATTGCTGAAGGTCTTGTGCACCGCTTTTCGACGTCGCTACCGGGCCAGCCGATCGTTCTGCCAATAATTTCGATTCCGGACGCGACAGTGACGAATGGAATGGCCCGAATCTCAGGGGATTCGAAATTTGCTTTGGGACGGCATGATCAATTGCTCGCTTCGTCCCGCTATTGGAAGGTCCCTCCTTTTTATATGGATCCTTTTGAGCTGACATGCGGCGAATTCCGTTTGAATAGCGACGGACAGCTCCCGCAATATCTTAGGGCACAAAGTCTTACAGACCGGCATGCGATTCCGTTGAAGTTCGACAGCGCCATGGTTGTCGCCGAACACCTGGGCAAGCGACTCCCCGATGCGGCGGAGTACGAATTTGCGGCCACTTCCGGCGGAACCCGGCGCTATCCGTGGACGGGTGGGACCGGGGAAGTTGCGTCGCCCGTCTCGTTCGGACCGGTGGACAGTTTCCCATTGGATCGAGTCGACCTCGACCCGCGCGTCCCCATCTTCGGACTTTGTTCGAACGTTGCCGAGTGGACGATCAATTGGGCCTCCAGGAATCCGGACGATAATGACGGGGCAAAACCCGAATCGGACGCGCCCGGCGAGTACCGGATCGTTGGCGGCGGGAACGAGCGGGTGGTTGAGGGAGATGCCGGCGTGACGGAAGAAACTCGTGATCCGCGAGCCCGCACGTCCGTGTGGCGATCGAAACGAAAGCCCGGCATCGGGGCTCGATTCGTCCGCAGCGTCAAACCGCGACTTGCCTTTGCGGACTTCGTGCGGACGCTTCCCGAGCACACCGGGAATCCGTCATTCGCAGTTGAGCAGGCGACGGGGCCGCATTAGCCCACATTG
>JAGVKR010000017.1 GCA_020050375.1 Planctomycetales bacterium | reverse complement strand
GATCTAGCGTGTTGATCACCACCGCCGTCAACGATCGATGGGGAATCTGGCCGCTCTGGCCGAGTTTTCTGCCGCTCATCCACGAAGTCGTCCAGTTTGCGGTGGCGGGCCGCTCGGGTGAACGGCAGCGGCTCGTGGGCGAACCGCTTTCGGCCGTTTTTCCGGCGACGGCGATCGACGTCGACGTCTCGGTGACACTGCCGGACGGACACACGCATCCCGTGCGGGTCTCGACGGGGGACGTGCTCAGTCAGCTCAGCTTCGAGGGAACTGCAATCAGCGGGATCTACGAGGTGAGTTTCGCGCACCCCTTGTCCCGCAGCGAGCTGTTTGCGGTCAACATAGATCCCAAAGAAAGCAACCTCACCAAATACGTTCAGGAGGAAATCGCCCAGGAACTGCTCCCCGGCATCGAGCACGAGTATTTGACCAGTTGGGAGGGCCAGATCGCGTCGCGCACCGAGACGCCGGTTGCCGAGCGCGGCGGCCTGACGCGCTGGTTGCTCTACGCCGTGCTCTATCTTCTATTCGTCGAGCAGATGCTCGCCTGGGATTTTCGGAAAGGTTTGTGGCTGCTCTTTCCGCCGGCAATCCTCTCCGGGCGGCTCGCGCGCCGCGGGGCTTGACCGCATGTCGACGCGCTCTCGCTCAGACGACCGTCACGGCGGGGTCACTCGGCCCAGTTCTTCGATCGTTCGACAGCACGTTGCCAGCGTTCGTAGCGGTGCTCGCGGTCGGCAAGGGCCGCACCGGGGAGAAACTCCCGCTCCAGGGCCCAGTTGCGAACGATGTCGCCCGGATCGGTCCAGTAGCCAACCGCTAGACCGGCGAGATACGCGGCCCCGAGCGCCGTCGTCTCGGAAACGACCGGCCGACGGACGGGAACTCCCAGCAGGTCGGCTTGAAACTGCATGAGCAGATCGTTGCGCGACGCCCCGCCGTCGACTTTGAGGTGATTGAGCGTCAATCCCGCGTCGCGCTGCATGGCATCGAGCACGTCGCGCGTCTGGTAGGCGATCGCCTCGACCGCAGCGCGAGCAATGTGCCCGCGCTGTGTGCCGCGGGTCAAGCCGATGATCGTCCCGCGAGCGGTGGGGTTCCAGTGTGGCGCGCCCAATCCGACGAAGGCGGGGACGAAAAAGACACCGTCGGAGTCGGGCACGCGGAGCGCCAGCTCTTCGACTTCGGGCGCGGCGCCGATCAATCCCAATCCGTCGCGCAGCCATTGAACGACCGCGCCGCCGACAAACACGGCTCCTTCCAGGCAATATGTCACTTTGCCGCCAACGCCCCAGCCGATGGTGGTGAGCAGCCCGTTATTGGAGACGACCGGCTGCGTCCCGGTATTGAGCAGCAGGAAGCAACCGGTGCCATAGGTGTTCTTTGCGCTTCCCGGTGCGAAGCAAGCCTGCCCGAAGGTGGCCGCCTGCTGGTCGCCGGCGATTCCGGTGATCGGCAGCGCAACCCCGAACAGAGCCGGGTCGGTCGTGCCGAAGGAGCCGCTCGAAGGCTGCACCTTCGGCAGGATGTTGCGTGGAACGTCGAGCAAGCGGAGCAATTCGTCGTCCCATTCGAGCGTATGGATGTTGAACAGCAACGTGCGGCTGGCGTTGCTGTAGTCGGTGGCGTGCACTTTTCCGCCGGTCAACCGCCACAACAGGAAGCTGTCCACGGTGCCGAACAGAATCTCGCCACGTGCGGCCCGGGCCCGCAATCCGGGAATCGCGTCGAGCAGGTATTTGATCTTCGTTCCGGAGAAGTAGGGGTCGAGCACGAGCCCGGTCTTGTCGCGAAATGTCGCTTCGAGCCCGTTGGCCTTCAGGTGCTCGCAGAGACTGGTCGTGATCCGGCTTTGCCAGACGATGGCATTGGCCACTGGCTTGCCCGACGTGCGATCCCACAGGATCGTCGTTTCGCGCTGGTTCGTGATGCCGATGGCCGCAATGTCGCCGGCAGCCGTTTTCGCATCAGCCAGCGCCCGTCGGGCGCAATCGAGTTGAGAATTCCAGATCGCCTCCGGGTCGTGTTCGACGTGCCCGGATTGGGGATAGATCTGGGGGAATTCCTGCTGGGCCAGGCCGGTCGGACGGCCGTCATAGCCGAAGACGATCGCTCGGCTGGAAGTGGTCCCCTGATCGAGAGCGAGAACGGAGCGCGCCATGGTGAGTGCCTTTCCATAAGCGTTCGTTGCAAACGACGGACAAGAATGTGACGCAGATCATCGAGATCGCCTGACGGGACGCGACGTCCCCGGTGGATACATCAGCGGTTTCGGACTGACACTGGCAAGATTCCGTTTTTCGGCGAGGGCCGCGTCGAGAAACACGGCGGCGGAAGGGTCGGCGAACACCAGGCGCCAGCCGGGCGTGTTCAACATGCCGTTGATCTGCGGCCGCGATGAACGGCTGTCGAGGATCACGACGGGGAGATTCGCGCCCGACGGGTCAAAAACCGCCTGCCACGAGGGATCGCCGGTCGCCATCGCATGGAGGATCTTGTTGTAGAGCTGAAAAGTTTGCAGTGTGCAGACCTCGAGACGCCCGTCCATGAAAACCAGCCGCTGCGGGGCATTGTGGTAGATGTAGACGGCAGCCTGACCGTTGTTTGCGACAAACGCTCGATCGGGAAAGCCCGGTTGCCCGGCAAACTTCGCCGCATCGTGGATGAACCAGCTTTCCCCCTC
Organism: Planctomycetales bacterium; assembly: GCA_020050375.1. Taxonomy (GTDB): domain Bacteria; phylum Planctomycetota; class Planctomycetia; order Planctomycetales; family Planctomycetaceae; genus SIAF01. The sequence continues at coordinate 550 of JAGVKR010000017.1, read as the reverse complement.
ACCCAGTCGGAAGGGCTTGTTCCCTTCGCCCCAACGATTCCATTGACCCGTGACCACGAGCCCGATGAAGCTCAATAGGCAAACGCCGATTCCGCGACACAGCCAGATTTGGGCACGAGCCGCAACCAAAACGGGACGTGACGCCATCGCGTCGCCGACGTTCGCGCACAGGAGGACTCCCGAGACGATTGAAAACACGTTGGTGTTGCGCGTGGCCTCCCAGGCCAGGTGCGAATAGGCCACAAACAGCGCCAGTCTCATCACGCTCCAGCGGCGGCATTGCACAAACACCCATACGAAACTGGCTGCCGTCGAGATCCACACGCCGAGCTCGGCGAGCAGGTAGATGTTCCCCAGGCCATGCGCGCGAATGTAACGGATCGGCTGCTGAAACTCGCCGATGTTGACCGAGTAAAACGCCTGTTCGACGGTGAATTTTCGATAAACCGTCAACGGAAAGAGCGCCCCTTCTTCGAAATACGGCGTTGCAAAGCACGCGACGACGACGAGCCCGCCGACGCGGATCAGGGTGCGCGCCGTCGGCCCGTTC
>JAGVKR010000546.1 GCA_020050375.1 Planctomycetales bacterium | reverse complement strand
GAACAGGTGCCGTTCCTCGATTCGCCAGACAGGTTCGTCTGGGCGTGGTTCAAGCCGGCGGGAGTGCCGAATGGATTGTGTTTTCAGATTCCCACGGAAACGTTTCGCGATTCCCGCCGCCGTCACCCGCTCACACTCCGCGTGCTGCTGAAGATGGTCGGAGTCGAACCGCGAATGGTGGCGAGCTGGTCACTCTATGGCGTGCCGAATGACGGTCAGGAAGGGAACAATGCGGCGTTCGACTATGTGATTCACGAACCCGGCCCTGCGGTCGATCCCACAGTTGGCGTGTATCTCAACATCGCACCTGTTGCCGCCCCGCCAGCGACCGCCGGTTCGACGACCACTGCCAATGGCGCGTCTGCCGAGATCTTCGCGCGGATGGAAGCCGCCTGGAACGCGAGCCTTCAACTTGAAACCCAGTTGGCGGGGGTTGCCAAGCAACTCAACGCGATGGTCGCGCGAATCAATTCGCTGAACCGGGATCTCTCGTCAGAGGAATTTCGTTACGCCGACCAGCAGGACAAGCGCGAATGGCAGGAAGCCCGCCGCTGGCTTCGCGATATCGTCACCCGTCTGGGCCGCGCCATCAAAGATCATTCCATCGGGATCACGAGCGCGGCGGGAAAGCGGAACGGATTCGAAGCGATTTACAAACAGCACGTTGTTCCGCACCGGCCCTTCGACGGCCTCGGGCAAGCGGAACGGGAATTCGAGGCGTACCGCAAGAATCTGCAGAACCTGCTCAACAATATGATCGCTGTCCACGGAACTGCTGCGCAGGACGGCGACCGCCGAGCACAACTGATTCTGACGAGAATCACCGCCCGGGTTCGCGCTGCCAGATCGAAACGGGGATGACGCCTCCGCACAGCATCTGCTATCGTCTCGGTCGCACGGGACGCAATTTCAATGTGTGGATCGTCTTTCGACTCGCCGTCGTGTATTCACGTCTGGTCCCTATTCTTTCAGGTGGAAATTCATGCTGGATCGGGTGCGAATGGCAGCCGTTGCGGTCGATACGAAACCGGGCGAGACGGCCGCAAACCTGCGTAAGATCGAGCATTGGGCCGGGCAGGCGGCCTCCGCAGGCGCGCAATTGGTGCTGTTCCAGGAGCTCTCGCTCAGCGGGTTCATTCCCAATCATCCGGTGGGGGATCATTCGCAATGGTTGCGCGAGGCGCTGCGCGTCGCAGGCTGCATTGCCGAGCCGATTCCCGGCCCGGCGACTGATGGGCTTTCTGCCATCGCGGCGAAGCACCAACTCCTGATCTCGGCCGGCCTGCTCGAAGTAGCTGGGCCCGTGCTCCACAACACACAGGTGCTCGTCGGGCCAGACGGGTTCATCGCGAAGTGGCGGAAGATGCACGTTCCCATGTTCGAGATGCCGTTTTACAACGGCGGCGACGCGCCGATCGTCGCCGACACGTCGCTCGGGCGGATTGGCGTCAACATCTGCTTCGATTCGCTCATGCCCGAGTCGACGCGGCTGCTGGCGGTGCAGAACGTCGAGATCGTGCTCTTCCCGTTCGCGGCCGATCCTCCGCCGGTGAATCCCGCCGGATGGGCTGCGTGGGCTGGCCCGGCACTACGAGCGCGCTGCGTCGAGAACGGAGTTTTCGGTCTCGCGTGCAACTTCGTCGGCAAGGTGAGCTGCGCAGGTGCCGAGCAAAGCTTTCCAGGCGGCGGACTGGCGATCGGGCCGCGTGGCGAGACGCTGGCCGAATGGACGGCCCCGTCTGGCGAACCGGGGATGCTGACGGTGGAATTCAACCGCGAGACACTGCGCGCCGCTCGTTCGGAGCCGGAGTACCTCTTCCGCTTTCGCCGCCCCGAGCTTTATGGCTCGCTGGCACAATGACGATGAACGCAGCGACGATCGAGGTCAGTGCATATCGCCGCGATATTTGTAGGCGATCTTCATGATCCCACTGTACTCGCTCTGCGTCATCTTCCGATCATCGAGTGCCACGGCAACCGCCGCTTCGACAGCCGGGTGCGTGATCCCTTCCATCCGGGTCACCTCGCGGTATTGAGCCGAGGTGGCTTCGCTCCGCTCGAAAATCTCGAAGCCGATAAACGGAATGACGATGACCAACAGCAGGACTTGCAGGATCTTGGATCGCATCGGATAGCCCTCAAAACGAGGATCGATACATGCGAATGAATCGTATCAAATCCATCAGCGCACTGGGAAGATGAAATGGAAAAACGTCGATGAAGAGTCATTGTCTCAGGGTGTTTGATTCGGCGGGCCATGCTCGATCGTGCCGCGCGGGAAGTCGCGTCGGATTCGCTCGGTAGAGAACCCGGCCGGCGAGGCGTATACTGCCGCTCACCGTTCTTTGCCGGTGTCGTGCCGGTCCGAAGCGCTCCTGTGAAGAGAGGGAACATTTGATGCCAGCGAAGTCGCGCTCGATCCGTCGTCAATGGACAGTTCGCTCGGCCGCCATCGTGCTTCTCGTGCTTGTGCTGCCGGCGATCGTTGCCGCGCAGGCGGAAGGTCCACAGACGAAACCGCAGATTGTCGACTTGTCGCTGATGGTCGCCACGGACCTGCCGGGCCCGTGGCCGGCCGGTTGGCCCGCCTACCAGTTCAATCACTATGAACGCATCGGGCCGCTCAGCCCGTACAACAGCGATATTCTGGTGATGGATGGCAACGTGGGGACGCAGCTCGATGTGCCTCCGCATTCGATTCCGCTTCCTGAATCGAATCTCCCCAACGCCGGCCTGGTGGGCCGGATGTTCACCGACAAGGTAGCCGCATGGCAATTCGGCGGCGAGGCATGCGTTGTCGACTGCCGCGACCTGCTCGATGCCGCCCCGAATGGGACAAGCCCCCTGGTCAAAAAGGAGCGCGTGATCGCCTGGGAGCAAAAAAATCGGCCCCTCGGACCGGGGGACGTGGTGCTATTCCGCAGCGACTACACTGACAAGTATTTCCGTCCCTTCCCTGCCGGAAGGCGGTTCATCGCCCTCCCTCTCGAAAACAAGGCCCCTGCCTGGCCCGATCCCGATCCGGCGTGCATGGAATACCTCGGCGGTCGCAAGGTGCTGACGCTCGGCACCGACAGCGCGAGCATGGGACCGCTGCCGAACCTGGCGGAGCCGACGCACATCGCCGGATTGAAATTTGGCATGGTTTGGACCGAAAGCGCTACGAACCTGGGAAGTCTGCCGACCACGGGAGCCTTCTATTGCATGATCGGACCGAAGCACGCCGATGGTTTTTACAGCGAAGGACGGGCCTTCGCCGTCGTCGGCGACCCGCTGGCAAAGCGGCTGATCGAATCGTCTCGGAAGAAGAAAGTTGCTGACCTCTCGGTGACGCTCTCGACTGACCTACCAGTCGCATGGCCGGGGGCCGGAGTCGGCCGGCATCGTCAGCCGTATATGAAAGTTCCGTTCATTTTCGCCGCGAATCTCGGCGTCTATCACTGCACGCACATGTTCGATTCCAACACGGGAACGCACCTCGTGCCTCCGGCATATGCCCTTCCCCCCGAAGGCTTCGACAAGGCCAATTACGCTCCTGAAGTGCGCGAATGGTTGAAAGAATACGAGGCGAAATTCGGTCGTCGCGGGACGAGCGATGTCACAGTCGAAAAGGTGCCGCTCGCACAGACCTGCGGGCGGGCACGGGTCGTCGACGTGAAGCGGCTGGTCGGCTCCACCGACAAGAAGACCTGGCCGGCGTCGCCGGAGATCAGTGCCGAAGTGCTCCGCGAATTCGAGCAGCGCGATGGAGAATTCACGGCAGGGGACATCGTCATTTTCTCCAGCGGCCACACCGACTTGCATTTCAAACCGTCGCCGGAAGGCTCGTCTTGCATGGCCGACCCGCTCAACGGCCTGAGCGAGGGATGGCCTGCTCCGGGTCCCGAGGCGGTCGTCTATCTGGCTGGAAAGGGAATCCGCTGCGTGGCGACCGACGGTCCAACGCTGGGGGGAGTCGATCCCAAACGCGCCCTGATGACGTACTGGGCCTTGGGAAGCAAGGGGATGGTCGGCGTCGAATTTCTGACGGAGGTCGGCAAACTCCCCAAAGACGCCTATTTCGTCTTCGCGCCGGTCAAGATTCGCGACGCCCACGGCGGACCGGGCCGGGCGATCGCGTTTTATTGAGGCCGGACCCTAACGAGACGAAGGAGTCAGGAAACAGGCGACAGGAATCAGAAACACCGAGCGACGGGAGCACGTTCTGGCCCCTGCCTCCTGATTCCTCTCCTCCCACTACACCCGCAAAAACGTCTTGTTGCGATAGAGGTAGAGCAGCACGAGCCATTTGATGGCAAGAACGGTCACGACGAGGATCAACGGATAGATTTCGGGAGAGGTGTAATTCGCGAGTCCCCCGACGAAGAACTCCCCCATTTTTTTGAAGTCGACGAACTTCGCCATGACATAAATCGTGATCGGATTCATGCCGATGACGGTGAAGAAGAACGCCCAGCGGCGCCAGCCCAGAACGTCGATCACGAGGTAGAACAACCCCAATAGCGCGAGACTGTATCCGCCGGCAATCAGCACGTACGAGCTGGTCCAAAGAATTTTGATGACGGGAAAGTATTCGCTCCAGGCGTAACCGGCCGCGAGACAAGCGGCAGCGCCGATGAACAATCCAAGGCACTTGGCCAGCGGTGATCGCCCGGACATCAGCCAATGCCCCGCGAGTGCGCCGAGAAGAGTTGTAGCAATCGCCGGAAGGGTCGATAACAGTCCTTCGTTGTCGCCAAATCCGTAATACAGCTTGCCGGGGACGACGAGCCGATCGACATAGGCCGCCAGGTTTCCTTCTTTCGTGAGATCGAAGGCGGAAAACCCGGGAACGGCGACATAACGGAGCAGAGCCCAATACCCGCCAAGCAATCCGGCGAACAAGATCGCCTGGCCGCGCACGCCCATGTGGAGCACTGCCAGCGCGGCGAAGAAGTAGCAGATGCCGATTCGCTGCAAGAC
>JAGVKR010000114.1 GCA_020050375.1 Planctomycetales bacterium | reverse complement strand
GTTGCGCGAAGGGTCGTGCGTTGTCGTCGCCGAGTCGCTCTTCGCCGACACTCCCGTGGCGCTGCTGGAGAATGCGGCGATCGGGTCAAGGGCCTTCATCAACGAGCAAACCGGCCAGTTCCTCAATAGCTCGAATCCAGGTCGTGCGCTGTCCGAATTCATCGACACGGCCGATCGATATCATCCTCGTCAATGGGCCCTCGAGAATATCTCATGCCATGTCAGTTCCGCGAAGTTGAACGAAATCCTGCGGCAGAGCGCCATCGCACGGGGAGAGGCTTGGACGCGCGATATCGCTCCACTCTGTTGGAAGCCCGATCCGTACGTCGTTAACGAAAGCGATCGGCAGAACCTTTCCACAGAACGCATCCGGATGAAAGACAAGTTCGGACTTGAGTTCTCGTGAAATTTGCTATGAATTCGTTTGTCGTTCAAGCTTGACATTTTACTCGATTCGACTCGGAGAAACTGTCGTGATGAATTTGCGAATTCTCATCACCGGCGGCGCGGGCTTTATCGGAAGTCACGTCGCCGAACTGTTGCTCGAGCAAGGGCACGACGTGGCTGTCCTCGATGATCTTTCGTCGGGCACCAAAGACAACCTGCCGGCCGGCGTTCCAGTGCATGTGGCCGACATCTGCGATCGCAGCGCCGTGCAGGGGATCTTTCAGCAGGTGCGGCCGGACGGAGTGTGCCATCAGGCGGCTCAGATGTCTGTGAGTCGCTCTGTGCGCGAACCCGGTTTCGACGCGCAGACGAACATTTTGGGCCTGATCAATGTTTTGGAGGGAGCCGCCGCCGTCGGGGCGAAGCGAATCACGTTCGCCTCGTCCGGCGGTGTCCTGTACGGAGACGTGGATAAGCCAGCGCCGGAGAACGCCCCCTGCTCTCCCGTCTCCCCCTACGGCATCAGCAAGTGGGCCGGCGAAAAATACCTGGAGTTCTTCGCAAACGAGCACGGCCTCAGCGCCGTGGCTCTGCGGTATTCGAATGTCTATGGTCCGCGGCAGAGTCCGCATGGAGAAGCCGGCGTCGTCGCCATCTTCTGCAGGAAGATGCTGGCTGGCGAGCCATGCCTGATTCACGGAGACGGTGGCTGCGTTCGTGACTACGTCTACGTCGGCGACGTTGCCCGTGCCAACGCATTGGCGCTTACCTGTCCCCTCGATTCGCCGTTCACGCCATTCAATATCGGCACCGCAGTCGGGACTGATGTCAAGCAACTCGAACTTGCGCTGCGACAGGAATTCGCGCGTGCGACAGGCCGGTCGGCGCCGGAACCGGTTTTTGGTCCGCCGCGGGCCGGAGATCTAAAATCCAACCTGATCTGCCCGGACGCCGCCGCGGCGAAGCTCGGGTGGAGGTCCGAGGTCGACCTGCGGAAGGGCCTGCCGAAAACGTTTGCCTCGTTCGCCGCTTGCGGTTAGGAGCATCGTGCCGGAGATGTCGAAGGACGCCTCGTCAAAAATGCCGTGGAAACTGTTGGCGCTGATCCTCTTCGGTGGCGTCATTCGACTCTCGGCCGTCGATGCCCAGAGCTTCTGGTACGACGAAGCCTTCACGGCCAATATCGCCAGGGAGTCGGTCCCCGATCTCGTGTCCGGGCGCGCCCGCGACAACGGCAATCCGCCGCTGTTTTGGGTCATCGCCCGGGGGTGGTCGAAGGTCTTCGGAACGTCCGAGGCGGCTTGGCGCAGCCTGCCGGCTCTTTGCAGCACGATCGCGATCTGGTTCGTCTATCTGGTCGCCAGGCGCGTTGCTGACGAACGTGCGGGACTTCTCAGCGCGCTTCTGTTTTCGATCTCCCCAAGCGCGCTGGAGTTGGCGGACGAAGCTCGCTGTTTCGCACTTCTGCAACTCCTCGCCGTCGTTTCGACTTGGCTCTTCCTGAGGTGGAACGACTCGGGCGGGGCAGGACGACTCATGGCCTACGCGGTGTCGATTGCAGCCATTGCCCTCACGCACTATTACGGCTTCGCCGTTCCTGTGGTGCACTCTGTGGCGCTTCTCGCGGCCAGACCCGACCGTCGCCGAGTCCTCAGCTTCCTGGGCGCGATGGCGTTGGCCGCCGGTGTGTTCTCCTTCTGGATTCCGCAGTTTTTTGCACAACTGGGCACGAAGGGAAACATGTCGCGGATGGGGGCGGACTGGACGATGCAGTTTTTGGGAACGCCGATCGTCTTCGCGTTCGGGAGAATGCTGGCGTGGAAGGAATCTCCCCTGTGGCAACTGATGGGCGGGACCGCAGCCGCGCTGCTCTTTCTTTGGCTCCCCGCGGCGCTCGGAATCTGGACGTTGCGGCGCGACCGGATGAATGCCGTGTTGCTGGCCGGCTGGTGGTTGATGCCCATTGTCGGTCCCCTCGTCGTCGCGGTGCTGTTCAGTCCGATTTACGCAACCCGATACGCGACGGTTGGCCTTCCGGCGTTTGTGATTCTTGCCGGGATCGGCCTCTCGAGCTTGCGTTGGTCGATCGCGGCTCCGGCCCTGGGGGGCATAGCGGCACTCTCGTTGATTTCGATCTCGAATTACTTCACACACCCCATCAAGCCCGACTGGCGGCAGGCGACCGCGGCCATCCTTCAATCGGCCCACGATTCGGAACCGATTGTTTTCGACCCGGAATTCGAAGTTGTGCCGTTCAAATACTACCTCCCTGCCGATAAGAAACTCCTGCCGCGGCCGCTCTACGGCGTCACCTCCCTTGCGCCGGATGGTCGCCTGATGGGAGTCATTCATCGGGGAAGCGCTGCTTCGGACGGAGTCGAGCGGCCGATCCTGGATGAGCTGGTCAACGAAGAGAGCTTTTCACTGTTGGTTGGCGGATCTGTCTGGCCTCTGGAAAAGTACCGCGAAGTGTTCGGCGCGTCCGGTTTTGTCGCTGAAGAACCGCGGGTATACTATCGAATCGTTTGGTGCCGATTTGTGAAAAGCGCAAGGCCCGAATGAACAGCGTCTTTCGCCATGAATGACGGCGAAATAGTTGAACTCCGAAGAAAGAAACAGATGGTTGAGCAATGTCTTTCAGAGAATGACAAGCGACCCTCGGTAAGCTCGAGGGAACTGATTCAGGTATCGATCGTCGTACCGACGTACAAGGAGGCCGCGAACCTGCCCCTGCTGATCGAGCGCATCGAACGCTTGCGGTCAGACCGCAGTCTCAACGTGGAACTGTTGATCATGGATGACAACAGTCGTGACGGGACCGAGGAGCAGATTGCCCGCCTGAACCTGCCGTGGGTGCGGCTGATCGTTCGCAAGACCAATCGCGGGCTCAGTCCGGCCGTTCTCGACGGCATCGCGGCGGCAACGCGCGAAGTCGTCGTCGTGATGGATGCCGACCTCAGCCATCCTCCCGAGCAGATTCCGCAGATGCTGAAGGCGCTCGAAGAGGGAGCCGAGTTTGTCATCGGCTCGCGATACGTCTCCGGCGGTTCGACCGGTGAAGACTGGGGATTTCTTCGGTGGTTGAACAGCAAAGTCGCCACCTGGCTCGCGCGCCCGTTCACGCGGGCGGCGGACCCGATGTCGGGCTTCTTTGCGTTTCGACGCAAGGCGCTGGAGTCCGTGCCGTACCTCAACCCCGTCGGATACAAGATCGGGCTCGAGCTGCTGGTCAAATGCGGCTTCACGCGCGTCGTCGAAGTGCCGATCTTCTTCGCTCAGCGGCAATTGGGCGAAAGCAAATTGTCGTTCAAAGAGCAATTGAGGTACATTCAACACCTGCGCCGCCTGCTGGCGTTCAAATATCCATTCTGGTCACATGCTCTGCAGTTCGGCCTGGTGGGCGGATTGGGGGTTGTTGTGAACCTTGTGGTGCTGACCGTTTTGTTGTGGTGCGGGGTCGACGTCAACTGGGCCGTTCTGGGAGCGATCGCCCTCTCGATGGTCTCCAATTTTGCCCTCAATCGGCGGTTCACATTCTACGACGCGCGCGGCGGTTCGCTGCCGCGCCAGTTCGTGGCGTTCATTGCCTCCTGCTCGCTGGGCGCGGGGATCAATTACGCCATCACACTGACGATGCTCCATGCCGTTCCCGACCTCTGGCCGCAGATCGCGTCGCTGGCCGGCATTGCCGGTGGACTGGTCTTCAACTTCGCGATGAGTCGGTATTTCGTCTTTCGCGCTTGACGTGGGAACTTCCCGTTTGGAAGAAATCACGTGCGATGAGGCGATCATCCGCGTTCGTGGAAACTGTGTAAGCTGGCGGTCCAAATGTCAGGCAAAGGCACGCGACAACTCGTCTGGAAGCCCCACCGCGACAGAGCCGCTCGCTCTGCTTCGAAGCCGATACGACGAGGAGGCCCCTATCGCGTCACATCGCTGCTCGCGTGGAGTTACCTGGCCGTCGTCCTGGGGTTGGCAGCCCTGCTGTGGCTTTCCGGTGACCACTGGTGGCCGGCGACATTGTTCACGTTCGGGCCGCGCTGGATCGCGATTCTTCCGCTCCCCTGCCTCGTGCCGCTGGCCCTGCTTTTTCACCGACGCGCCTTGTGGCTGCTGGCGGTCGCCGGAATTGTTGTGATCGGCCCGATCATGGGGTTTTGCCTGTCGTGGCAAGCCCTCTGGAGTAACGAGGCGGCTTCCGGCGGCGAATCGCTCCGCGTGCTGTCGTGCAACAACGGCTCCGGCGGGAGCCAGTCAGCGCTGGCTGAATTCATCCGTTCCACCCGTCCCGATCTCATCGTCTTGCAGGAGGGCTCGCTTTCAGTCGCACTTCCGCCGGAAGCAGGAGTGGGCTGGCAATCGGCGCACGTCGGCGGGGTCTGGATCTACAGTCGTTTTCCCATCGTGCAGGCCGAGACGCTCAAATCCGAGCGTTTCGAGCCGTGGAACCATCCGGCCGGCCGATGTGATCTCGAAACTCCCTGGGGCACGATCCACGTCGTCGGCGTCCACCTCGAGACCCCGCGCGAGGGGCTCCAGGAAATGATCCTCGGGAAGTGGAAGGGGATCCCCGAGATGCGGCGGACGACCGAAATCCGGCGGGTCGAGTCGGAGCTCGCAAGCGAAATGGCCGCCGCGTGTCCCGGGCCGACGATTGTGGCTGGCGACTTCAACATGCCGGTCGACAGCACAATCTACCAGCGGTATTGGTCGAGCTGGCAGAATGCCTTTTCGACCGCCGGCCTCGGCTTCGGCCCGACAAAGTTCACCACCCATTTCGGGATCCGCATCGACCACATCCTCGCCAACGGGGCCTGGCGTGTCCGAAACGCCCGTATCGGCCCATCACTGGGGGGCGATCACCGCCCGGTGGTTGCCGAACTGGAGCTGCGCTGACGGATCTTAACCCGAGGCGTGAGCGAGGAGCTGATCAGGGCATACCTTTATTCGTGATCGACGTCGGGTGCCGGGCGGCGGGTGCCGGGGTCATAGCGGGAAATCCATCTGGGACGTGAATCTTAACCCGGTGGCACGATCCGTATCGGCGACCGACCCGCAGACTCCGCGAGCGGTGGCCCCGTCGTAGCGTCGGGTGTCGGGGTCATAGCGGTAAAAATATCTCCGACGTGAATTTCTGCCCGCTGAGGCGATCCGAAGCGG
>JAGVKR010000607.1 GCA_020050375.1 Planctomycetales bacterium | reverse complement strand
GGCGTGTAGCGAAAGAGAATCTCACGGATCTGCTCCGAGACCTCGGCGTAATACCCGAGCCGGGGTGGAAGGACGATCGCCTGCGGGCACAATCGAAGTGCTGTTGCCGCGGGCATGGCACTGTGCACGCCGAACTGACGGACGACGTAGTTGGCCGCCGCGACGACGCCGCGCCCGGCCGGCGTGCCCCCCACGATCACCGGTTTGCCGACCAACTCCGGCTGGTCGCGTTCCTCGACCGAGGCGTAAAACGCATCCATGTCAACATGGAGGATCATCGGACGTCTGACGGCTCGATGAATTGATGGCCGGTCGGGTGAACCGACAAGACCGGGCAGGGGGCCTTGCGGACGACCTTTTCGGCGACACTGCCGAGCAGAACGTGCGTGATCGCCGAGCGCCCGTGCGTGCCGATGACGATCAGGTCGATTTCGTGTTCCTGTGCGTACGCCGTGATTTCGACAAAGGGGGTGCCCATCCGGGTGGCGCGGATGATTTTTTTTCCACGGGCTGATTCGGCCGACAACAAGCCATTGAGCGCCTTCTCGGCCAACTGCTTCTGCTCGATCAGGTAGTTCGGAGGGAGCGATAGGCCCGCGGCCGGGTCGGGCATCAGCAGCATCATGTCCTGCAAGACATGCAGGAGGTGAATTTCCGCCTGAAACTGATCGGCGAGTGCACAGGCATACTCCTCTGCCCGTTTCGAACATTGGCTGAAGTCTGTGGGAAACAGAATGCGTTTGAGACGGATCATGTGAATCTCCCCCGGCGAATTGTTGATATTGTCCTGGACTGTGTCCCAATCACGCAAATGGGGTGCCGGACGGCACGAATCTACCCGTCAGAGTTTTGAGCAATGTCGCGATTGTCGCCCGATTCGAGGAGCGTGCGATCGATCGCAAGGCCTGCGTCGGCCAGTTTCGTCCGCAAGGTGGGGCGTGTGATTCCGAGGATTCGAGCCGCGTGAGACAGATTACCGGCGGTATGCCGAAGGACTTCCGTCAACAGAACTCGTTCCATCAGTGCCAATGTCTCGGCATGCAGGTGCGTGGAACCGGATCGAAGCCGTTCGCCGATGAACACCGCGAGATCGGCGGCTCTCGGTGGAGACAACTGCTCGGATGGGTTTGTTGCCGGCTGATCCGACCGCAGTGTTCCGGGCAGAAATCCGGGAACGATCACAGGACCGACCGCCTCCAGCAGCGCCTGTTTGACGACGCTCTGCAACTCGCGGACGTTTCCGGGCCAGGCGTAACGCGACAGCAATTCCAGAGCTTCTGGCGCGTACTCGTGGACTTGTTTGCCGAAATCACGACTGAATCGCTTCAGGAAATGCCGGGCGAGAAGGGGGATGTCGTCGCCCCGATCTCGCAGCGGCGGAAGCCGGATCGTAAAGACGTTCAGACGGTAGTACAGATCCCCGCGAAAGTGTCCGCTGGTCACGCGCGCCTCGAGATCGCGATTCGTTGCGGCAATGATCCGGACGCTGGTCTTGATTGTCTCGCTGCCTCCCACCCGCTCGAATTCTCCGCCCTGCAGCACGCGGAGGATTTTGGTCTGAATCATCGGCGACATATCGCCGACTTCGTCCAGAAACAGTGTTCCCTCATGGCATTGCTCGAATTTGCCGATGCGCCTCCGATCGGCGCCTGTGAAGGCCCCCTTCTCGTGACCGAAGAGCTCGCTCTCGAGCAGGCTCTCGGGAATGGCCGCACAGTTGATCGCGAGAAACGGCTTGTCGGCCCGACGGCTGTAGTGGTAGATGGCCCGCGCCACAAGTTCCTTGCCGGTGCCGCTTTCACCGAGAATCAGTGCCGTCACATCCTGGGGGGCGACCCGTCCGATCGACTTGTAGACCTCCTGCATCGGCGGAGAACGGCCGATCAGGAGATCGCCTGCCTCGAGGCACGCCTCGTCTTCGGATTGGGCGCCCGGGACTTTGGCGGGAACGCGCATGAGCCGGCTGACCTCGAAGGCCCGGGACAGCAGTTTGCAAAGCGCATCGGGATCGGGCGGTTTCAGCACGTAGTCGAAGGCGCCAAGACGCATCGCCTCGATCGCCGTCGCTGCGGTTCCCTGACCGGTGACGAGGATCACGGGCACGCGGGCATCGGCCTCCCGCAGACGGCGCAAGGCCTCCAGACCGGAGATGTCGGGTAATCCAATGTCGAGTGTGACGACGTCCGGTCTCGTTTCCGAAAAGAGTCTGATTCCTTCGGACGCGCTGGTGGCGGTGACCAGCTTCACCTCCGACGGAGGAAACAGATACCTGAAGCAGTCGAGGATCAATGGCTCATCGTCGATGACCAACAGGGTGCGCGCCGGGCCTTGCGGAGCACGGGATCTCAAAATGGCCCCCCTTCATGCAGAACCTTCGACAGAGTTGCCAGAAGCTGGTCGTCAGTATACGGTTTTTGAAGAAACGCCGTGGCCCCCTCGACAAGCTTTGCAGCGTCGTCCGCCGTCCGCAGGCCGCTGCTGGCGATGATGCGAATCTTCGGGTCGATCTCACGCAGGGCGCGCATCGTAGCGGGGCCGTCCATGCCGGGCATCATCATATCGACGATGGCGACATTGAAGTTTGATGGCTGTTCCCGGATGACCGATATCGCCTCTGAGCCGTCATGCGCGATGGAAACGTGGTATCCCGCGTCTTTCAGCGTGGCTTTGACGGCCGTCAGGATGAAGGCCTCGTCATCGACCACCAGGACCCGTTTTCCCGGTTCATGAGGCAGCGTGCTGGAGGCTGGTTGCGAGCGGGAGATTTCCTCCGTCTCGATCGTCGGAAGGAAGACGGTGAAGCTGGTTCCGCGTCCCGGAGAGCTGGAAATGCGGATCGTCCCGCCATGACTCTTGACGATTCCCAGAACGGTCGACAACCCCAGGCCCGTTCCTTTGCCGAGCTCTTTGGTCGTGAAAAACGGGTCAAACACACGATCGATCACATCGGGAGGGATACCGCTGCCGGTATCGGTGACGGTCAGCACGGCGTGTGGTCCCGGAGCGAGGTCGGGATTCGCGGCCACGAATTCCTCGTCCAATCGACGGTTCTCACCGGCGATCGTCAGGGTTCCCCCGTCGGGCATTGCATCGCGGGCGTTGACGCACAGATTCATGAGAACCTGCGCGAGCTGGGTTGAATCGCCGGAAATCGGCCACAGGTCGGCGGCGACCTCTGCACGTAATGTGATCGACTTGGAAAGCGTGTGTTCCAGCAGCGAATTGATCTCGCGCACGATTGCGCGCAGATCGACTGGCGTTCGCTGCGTTTCCACGCCGCCGGTGAATGACAGCAATTGCTTGATCATTTCCGCACCGCGTTCGGCACTGGCGAGAATGTTGTCGATGAGACCATCTCGCTCTGCGGCCGGACGCTCCTTCCTCAGCAGCTTGGCTGACATCAGGATCGGGGTCAGCATGTTGTTGAGATCGTGGGCGATTCCACCGGCCAGCGTGCCGATGCTCTCGAGCCTCTGGGCCCGCAATGCCTGTCGTTCGCGCTCCTTTTTGTCGGTGACGTCGGCCTCGATGGCGAGGATCTCGACCGGGCGGCTCTTGTCGTCACGAAGCAGAGACCAGCGGGACTCGACGATCACTTCCCGGCCGTCCCGGGTCGTCTTTCGCAACTCGCCCACCCATTCATCGCCGTTGAGGACGGCGCGCTTCGCTGGCTCGAGCTGCGTGCCGTCCCCCTTAAAGAACAAGTCACGACAGGTCTGGCCGCAGGCTTCGTCCGCCGACCAGCCGTACAACCTCTCTGCGGCCTGATTCCAAAAAGTAATGTGATCGTCGAGGTCGCGAACGAGAATCGCCTCGCGTGCCTTGTCGAGAAGCGCCGCCTGCTCGCGAATTCGGGCTTCCGATCGCTTCCGGTCGGAAATATCGCGGAGAAACCCGGTGAACTTGCGCTGGTTTTCGACGCGATACTCGCCAACGGCGAGATCCGCCGGGAATTCGGTGCCATCCTTGCGCCGGCAGACCACCTCGCGTCCGATGCCGATGATCTTCCGTTCCCCCGTCGCTCGATAGCGAGCCAGATAGCCATCGTGCGCCTCGCGCTCGGGAGATGACATGAGAATATTCACATTCCGTCCGACGATCTCGGAACGGGCGTATCCGAACATCTGCTCGGCCGCCTCGTTGATCCTTTGGACAATCCCGCGCTCGTCAATGGAGATGATTGCGTCGACTGCCGTTTCCAATACGGCGCGCATTTGCGATTCGCTGTTTCGCAAGCTCTCTTCCGTCTCCTTTCTGCGGCGATCCTCTCGAAATGAGACGAAGGGGCCGACGGACAGAACGGCCAAGAGAAACCCGCAAATCCCGATGAGCGTGCTGCGCACCTTATCCGCCGATTCCGACGTGATCCCAAAGGACAGGGCGCCAATGATGCAAGTCGCGATCATTGCCAGAGCAACCAAAAGTCCGGCGACCGTTAGAAAAGGCAATTTCATGACAGGCCTGAACGGGGGATGACACCGCGAACGGCCCTGGGCCGCTTCAATACAGGGCTGTCGGCCGGGGTTTGACCGGACGAAGTCTCGCAGATCAGGAGACGACTGGATGAATCTTTTCCAACTGGCCAATGATCAGCCAGTCGGGGACTGGTTTTCAGGGGCCCCGGCCGAGCAGGAAGCGCACTGAAACCCGCAATTGCCCGGCTGTTACCCCGTTGCGGCCGATGATCGTCGTTCGCGAATGGATTATAGCGTCGCAGGAAGCGTTCGGCACGCGAAGTGCCCTGCACGTTATCGTGTCCGGGACAATCGTCTCACGAAGTTCCAGGAAGGAGAAAACCATGCTGGTCATGACGCGCCGCACAGGTGAAGAGATTGTGATCGGAGAAAACATCCACCTCACCGTCGTCCGTGTCGAAGGGGGGAAGGTGCGACTGGGAATTGTCGCTTCCTCTTCAGTTCATGTGTATCGGGCCGAGATTGGCAAGAGACGTGTTGTCGCTCTTCATTCAAACGACACGCATAGTGGTATGCGGAACTGACCGCAACAAAAATGAACGATCATTGGCCGAATGCCATGGGCACATCTGAGATCACATCGGCCTTCGAGCAAGCGCGTGGCAAGTGGACCGGTTGCCACTGGTCGACGCAGTTCGGAAGTCGAGGGCTCAATCTGCAAGGCCTGAAATCGTCGCAGGCAGCCCTGATGGCCCGTTCCACGGCTGGCAGAGAGTCGGCCGACTGGAAAGCGGCGATGCGCTGGCTGGAGCAGGTCGAACGTGATGCCCGCGAGGCCGAAAGGCAGGCTGGAATCGCGGCGGATCTGGCGTCTCAGGGGCGGATTGATCAGGCGTTGGAACATGCCCAGAGGGCCTGTGACTTGGAATTGAACTACAACGAGAGCCACCTTTGGCAGCCGTTGCAGAAGGC
This sequence comes from Planctomycetales bacterium, assembly GCA_020050375.1. GTDB lineage: Bacteria > Planctomycetota > Planctomycetia > Planctomycetales > Planctomycetaceae > SIAF01. The sequence goes on along the minus strand of JAGVKR010000607.1, from coordinate 2,115 downwards.
CGTGGCGGCAGCGCTGCATCAATCGGCGCTCGATGGCTCTCCCTTCGTGCAAGGGGACTCGACAATGGCGTCGATCTCATGGCGGACTCATCAGCCATAAAGGGGACCATGATGTCGGTTGAAACGATCTGCGTGCGGGAGGTCGATGTTGCGAGGCCCGAAGAATTGGCGCAGACGGGCGCCCAACGAATGCTGGCTCGCAAGGTCGGAACGCTCGTCATAGTGAACCGGTTGCATGAGCCGATCGGCATCGTGACCGATCGCGACTTGACTGTCCGGGTTCTGGCCGAGGGCCGCGATCCGTCGCAAACGACTTTGGTCGACGTAATGACGCGTCAAGTGACGACCGTCTCGGCGGAAACTTCAGTGGAAGATGCGCTGCGTCTGATGCGTGTGGGTTCCTTCCGCAGGCTTCCGGTTACGGATCGGGCTGGCAAGCTGGCGGGACTGGTTAGCCTGGACGACATCCTTGATTTGCTCAGCCATGAGTTTCGTGACATCGGTCGGCTGCTGGTTGACGAAAATCCGGAAAGCGTCGTGCGTGACTGGGCGCGATTGGCTGAACCGCCGAGCGTCCCGTCGGCGTAGCCGGATCTCGCTCTGTTCGACCGGTTCTGAATTGCGCTGACCGGTCGGCAGCTCGGCGATCCGAATTTGCCGCACGACGGGCCCCGATCACCGGCTCTTGTTGGTCTCGTGTGTTTTCCCCTCGTCACGTTCACTCTCGAATGAGGATTCTTGCCATGTCCCGCCCGTTCCCGTGGTTGATTGTTGTTTCCGGTGCGATGCTCGCGGCCCTGGCGTGGCTCGTCGATGCTCCATCGAACGCGCAGGAAGCCGCTGAACAGGCTCCCAAAGCTGAGTCACAGCTCAAGCCGAGCGCCAAGAAACTGGCAATGAAGGCCTTTATGCGTAAGAAACTGTCGTCCTCTCAGAACATTATCGAAGGTCTGGCGCTGGAGGATTTCGAGCTCATCGAAAGAGGGGCCAAGGACCTGAGGGCGATGAGCGCGGCGGCGGAATTCATGGTCTCGAACGATCCGCTGTACAAAGAGCATTCCGACGATTTCCGCAAAGTCGTCACGAAATTGGAGAAGGCGGCTCGAGAGAAGCGGATCGACGGCGCCACATTGAACTTCATGGACATGACGATGAGCTGCGTCGAATGCCACAAGTACGTCCGCACGATCCTGATCGCACAAGGAGTGGAATGCCGCCACCTGCGCAACGACTCGTCTTGCGCCGACTGCTATACCGGCTCGCCGTACGGCGCGTCTTCGTCTTCCGGCGTGAACTGCGGGAGGGCGTGGGATTCGTATGCCGACGCGATGATCGTGAAATAAATCGGCAGCGTTGCCACGAGGCCAATGTAACAGAAGTTGGCGCCGATGCTCCCAATGAGAAACGCGAGGAAGTAAGTCAGGAGCAGTTGCCACGAGCTCGTTTTCGTCAGCCGCCAGCTCTCCGTCAGTGCTTCGGAAAAACTGCAACCGCGGTCGGCAATCAGCGGCATGACGTACATCGTTCTCATGCCGAACCAGACCGTCCAGAGAAGCATGAGCAGCCCCCCCACGAACATCATGCCGTACATCATGAATATCGTGCCGATGAACTGGAGATCCCGGTTGCCGGGCATCCCCGGTCCGGGAAAGACCGGCCCCCCCGCGGGAGCGGCGCTGCTCCCCGTCTGCTCGTCTTCGGCAAGCGGGTCGGCGAGGGCTTCATTCTTGTCGTCGATCGGGCGGACGTCGTTCGCCGGCGGGAGATCCGCTTCGGCAGCCCGATCGACTTCGGGTTTCGCTTCTGGCTTCGATGCGGGCGCTTCGTCTGTCGGCTGCTGCTGATCGCCCGGTGCCGCGGCGCGCTGTTCGACGGGTTGAGCGGCAGCGCGGGGCCGATCGATCTCCTTTGGCTTGTCGACCTTCGTGAAATCTTCGACGTGAATGCCGATCGCCGGGGCGCCGGCCGGACGCATCGGCCTTGTGCCGGGCGGAACCATCGCCCCCGACATCGTCATCGCGAAGAAGGCTCCCATGAATAGTCCATACAGCACCATCCCTGGAAAGACGTGCAGAAAGCTCACGCCGATGTAAGCGATCATCGACTGCCCGGCGG
>JAGVKR010000183.1 GCA_020050375.1 Planctomycetales bacterium | reverse complement strand
TGCAGGGAGTTCTGGCTTGAAGCGCGTCTCGCGCGCGTACACTCGCTCCCTCCCCCCCTCGCGCGAGAGGAAGAAAAGATCGCTCAACTCCGTAAGGATGATTTCCAACGGCGCATATGAGATGCTGTGCGTGTGCGGAGTCTTCTGAGCGATTGCGAATTGACCGAACTTTCGCTGGCAAACACACCAGATTCTTCAACTCAAGGAGATACCCCCGTGCACTTGTTCGAAATGACGTGGCCTCAGGTCGAGGCGCTGCCCAAGAGCACGCCGGTTGTGATTCCCGTCGCCGCGCTCGAGCAGCATGGCCGGCATATGCCCCTCTTCACCGATAGCTTGCTTCTGGGCGAAGTCGTGCGGCGCGTTTCTGAAACGATGAAGGATCGCGTGCTGTTCGTCCCGCTCACCTGGATCGGCAACTCGCATCATCACATCGATTTCCCGGGGACAATCTCCGCCTCGCCGCGGCTCTATCTCGACCTGCTGGCCGACCTGATGGAGAACATGATCTTCCACGGCTTCCAGCGAATCATCCTGCTCAATGGCCACGGTGGAAACATCGTTCCCGCCCAGCAGGCGACGTTCGAAATCCGGCAGAAGCACCGCACACGGAAAGATCTGCTGCTCCTGTCGACGACGTACTGGACACTGGGGGGCCAGCCGAAAACAGTCGACCCGAGCATCAAGCAGGATAAGATGGGGCACGCCTGCGAGTTCGAGACGTCGATGATCCTCAAGATCGCCCCGCATCTCGTTGGCGACCTGAAGAAGGTGGAAGAGGTCCCCTTCGGCAACTCCTTCGAGCCGGCTCACCGGGCCTGGATCACCAAAGACCGCACCGCTCCCGGCCACATCGGCGACCCGCGGCACGCGACCGCCGAGAAAGGAGAGACGATCTTCAAAGTCTTCTCCGCCGACGTTGTCACCCTGCTCGAACGGGTCATAGCCTGGGACGGCAAGTCGTGGGAGGGGTAACCAGGCGAGCGGGGGGCGTCAGCCCCCTGAAGCGCGGACTGGGATAAAATGCCGAATGTCGAAAACCCAATGTCTAAAGAAGCCCGAAATTCAAATGTCGAAGGAAATCCAAAAACTGAAAATCAAAACGGAGTTAGACACATCTTGTTGTCTTTGGAGTTTTGAATTTCCTTAGACATTTGAATTTCAGAATTCGGATTTCATTGGACATTTGCCCTTAGTCATTCGGCATTTCCGCATCACAGCCGCGATTCAAGCAACCCCAGCTTTTCGAGCTTCGCGCGACATTCGTCGCGCTCGCGCGATCGGGCGAGGCCGCGCCACGATTCATCCTGCGCGGCGGCGAAGTCTTCTTCGGTCCAGGTGTTTCGATCGATGGCGCGCGGGCGCGCGGCCAGGCGCTGCAGCACGCCGACTTCGAGGCCCGAGAGGTTCAATCCGGCCAGGCGATAATCTCGGAACGCCTCCCACACGATGGGGAAGAGGGGCTGGACGATGTTCTCGCCGATCGCCGTGGCGTAGTCGCGGATTTCCTGCTGGGCGTGCGTGTCCATCCGCAGGGCGAGAAAGTGCAGCAGGTTGTGCAGGTCGATCTTCCAATAAGCTTCGGTGTACGTCGAGAGGGGAAGATCTTTGCGAGCCTGCTCGCGGGCGACGCCGGCCTCCAGACGCTTCTGATAAATCTGCCGGGCCATCACCTGGAAGTGATGCTCGTCGTCGGTGAGGGACTGGCCCAGCTCGGCCGCGAGCGGGGCGCCGCTGCCTTGGCGGTTTTGTTCAGCCTGCGTTCGCCAATCGTCGGCGGGAGTGGCCTGCATCGAGTCGATGGCGACCGAGTAGCGCGTGCTGTACTCGTTCACCGAGGCGGTCCGGTGGCGGATCCATTGCCGCCAGCAATCCATCGGGACGCGGACGAGAAACTTGATCTCGACCATCTCGAAGGGAGTCGTGTGCCGATGCCGCAGCAGGTAGCGAATCAGCGTCCGGTCGTCGGAGACGCGCTTGGTTCCTTCACCGTAGCTGACGCGGGCCGCCTGCACGACGGCAGCGTCGTCTCCCATGCAGTCGACCAGGCACACGAACCCGTCGTTGAGCACCGGAAACTTCTTCCAGCGCAGCTCGGTCAGCAGTTCGGCGTGTGAGGGCATGGACCGCACCGGAGTTGCTGAGTTGAAGAGATAAAGATTTGAAGAGAAGAAGAGTCGATGAGATGGAGAGAAGACTCAAGCACGCGTTGCCAGGGAGCCGACTGACAGTCGGCTCATTCCACTCAGCGACGCGATCAACGCCGAATCTCTTGAACCCTTCAACCCAGCAACTCTTGAACTCTCAGTCCGCCAGGCCGGGCACGTTGATCGCCGTGATCTTGACCGCCGTGTACTTCTGCGTGTGGCCGTTGTGGCGGATGTAACCTTTGCGGCGGCGGAACTTGCCGACTTCCAGTTTGCGGTCGTAGGCGGTCTCGATGACCTCGGCAGTGATCGAGGCGCCCGCGATCAGCGGGCGGCCGATCTGGCCGGTGGTGTCGGAGCCGGCTGCCAGCACGCGGTCGAAATTCAGCGCGTCGCCGGCCTTCGCCGCATCGCGGAAATCGACCTTGAGCTTGTCTCCGGGCTGCACGCGGTACTGGTGACTACCGTCTTCGAAAATGGCGAAGATGACGACAACCTCACGGCTTTCAAAAACAGGGTCGAACGCTGTCTGGTAAATCGCCCGAAATGGCCCACGGGCGAAAACACCCGTGGGCCGACCGGGCGAGCAAATTCCTGTCGCTGGCGGGGATCAGGTAGTGTAACGGCTCAACGCCCCGATTTCGAGGGTTCCGAGGTCAGAAACTTGAGCTCTGTCCCGGTCCCGTCGAAGCAGCGAATCATAAGGTGCTCGGGGCTGACGTCGGCCCGCGAGCTGATATGAATGCTGACGTTGTTGTCTTCCTCGAAATGGATCAGGTCACGACGTTTACGGTTGTTCAGGTACGTCGCCACCCGATCGTGGACTTCAACCGTAATTCGCGAGACATTCTCGCGGTGGATCGAATTGAGCAACAACCGGACGACTTCGATCGCGACGCTTTCGGCGGTTTTGACGAGCCCCGTTCCGCGGCAGCAGGGGCAATCTTCGTAAACGCTGCGGCGGAGCGAAGGCCGGATCCGCTAGCGGGTCATTTCGATCAGCCCGAACGGGCTGATTCGCAGGACCTTGCTGCGAGCCCGATCGCGGCGGATGGCGTCGCGCAAGGCCCGCTCGACTCCCCGGCGATGGCGCTCTTCGCGCATGTCGATGAAGTCGTTGACGATCACTCCGCCCAGATCGCGGAGCCGAATCTGCCGGCAGATCTCGGCGGCCGCCTTGAGATTGACCTGGTAGGCGGTCTCTTCGGCGTCGTTGTCGGCTCGAAAGTTGCCGCTGTTGACGTCGATCGCCACGAGGGCCTCGGTCTGGTCGATGACGAGCGATCCCCCGCCGGGCAGCGGCACGTGCCGCTGCTGAATGCGGGTGATCTCCTGCTCGATATTGTACTTGTGAAACAGCGGCTCCTTGCCGTCGTAAAGCTTCACACGATTGGCGTGACGCGGGAGCACGACCTTCAGAAATTCGCTGGCCCGCTCGTAGGCCTGCTGCTCGTCGATCCAGATCGTATCGATCTCGGCGTTGTAGATGTCGCGAATGGTGCGGATCACCATGTCGCTTTCCTGGTAGATGTCGACCGGCGCGCGGGTCTTCTTGATGCGGCGGACGATGACGTTCCACAGGCGGAGCAGATAGTGCAGGTCGCGCTGCAGGTCCTGCTGCGAGCGCTCGATTCCCGCTGTGCGGATGATGAAGCCCAGGCCCGGGGGTGGTTTCAGGGCTTCGAGGGCCGTGCGGAGCTGCCGGCGGGTCTGCTCGTCGACGATCTTGCGACTGACGCCGACCCGCTGCAGGCCGGGCATCAGGACGAGGTAGCGCCCGGGAATGCTGATGTAGGTCGAGAGAGTCGGGCCTTTGGTGCCGATCCCTTCCTTGATGACCTGAACGAGCACCTCGCTGCCGCGCTTGAAGATCTCCTGGATGGGAGGCTTATTGCGAACGCTGCGCTCGTTGAAGCGTTTCTGGCCGCCGCGCGGGGCGGGACGGGGGTCGTCGTCTTCGTCGTCATCGTCGTCCGACGATGGACCGCCGCGGTCTCCCGGGCTTTGGAGGTGCTTGTAGTACTGGTATTCGACGTCGCTGACGTGCAAGAACCCGTTGCGTCCGACGCCGAAATCGACAAAGGCCGCCTGAATGCTCGGCTCGATGTTGACGATTCGGCCTTTGTAGATGTTCCCCGTGAAGTTTTCGAGACTGTTACGTTCGATGTAGAGCTCTTCCAGCACGCCGTTTTCGACAATTGCGATCCGGCTTTCTTCGGGCTGGAGGGCATTCACCAGCATTTCTTTCTTCATTGATCGCCCTTCGTCGGCAGAGACGAACGGTGCGCCCCGGTGCGGGGTGAGGCCCGATCGCGACGGTGGGCGAGGCCGAAGCCCCCCCGGATTCCGCGAGATCTGTGCCGGCTCCGAACCGCCCGTTGCCCGCCGCAGGTCTGACTGCGGAATCGGGGCCACGGTTCGAAGAAGCGGCGCAAGGCCAATCGCTGCCGGTGTGAGGGCCACGCAACCAACCCCTTGCGAACCCGACCCCAAAACCCGCAGAGGCGGGCGTGAACCGACGCGCACCGATGGCACACGGCGGATCAACGAGGAACCAAGACGGCGCGATCGGCGCCGATGATTCGGGATCTGAACTGGTTCGCGCGGTTGCGATCGACCGTCCACTTTGACCGAGACCGAACGAGACGTCACGCCGATCGCGGAGACAATCCGCCTCGGGGAAATTCCCGTCCGGGAAGCCCGGGAACCCGATCAGGCCCCCCGTTGGGCGACAGCGATTTTCACAACGAATGCGCACTCTGTTTGAACCAAAAATGGTCTGACCGCCGGTCGCTGCCGTGGCGCCGGCGGCTGTTTTCGGGGAACCGCGGCCCAGCCGTTTTCGGACGGAGCCACGGAACCTGTTTCCTTTTGACAACTTCAGCCTCGTCTGAGCCTGCCGCCGGTTCCGGCGGGGGCAGGCTTTTAGACCAAATCCGGACAGAGCTTTTTGAGCTCTCCCCGGAGATAGTTTTCCACGTCGCGTGCAACTTCCAGCGTCTGGGCGTGCTCGGCGATTTCCTGGGCCTGCGGCACAGTCAGACTGCGGACGACCTGCTTGACTTCGGGGATGGCCTGCGGAGTGACGCTCAGTTCCCGGAGACCCATCCCCACCAGCAGCGGGGTGTAGATCGGATCGGAACTCATCTGGCCGCAGACCGAAACCGCGACTTCGTGCTTTTCGGCCGCACTCAATACCATACGAATCATGCGGAAGATCGAAGGATCGGCGGAACTGTACAGGTTGGCGACCGCCGGATTCGCTCGATCGACTGCTAATGTATACTGAATCAGGTCGTTAGTTCCAATGGAGAAAAAGTCGACTTCCCGCGCGAACTCGTCGGCCATCAGGGCGGCGGAGGGGACTTCGACCATCATTCCGACCTGCACTTTGCCGTTGAATGTCGCCCCCTGTTCCTCCAGGTCGTCGATGACGTCGGCCAGAATCATTTTGGCCTGCCGCAGCTCCAAAAGCGTCGAAACCAAGGGAAACATGACTCGCACATCCCCCAGGACGGCGGAGCGGAGAATGGCCCGCAACTGCGTCTTGAACAAGGGGAGGTTTTGCAGCGTCAGCCGCAGGCTTCGCAGGCCCAGCGTCGGATTGGGAGTGGCTTCGATCACTTCCTGCATCGACTGGGGAAATTTTTCGGCCCCGAGGTCGAGTGTGCGGATGACCACCGGCTTGCCGGCAAAGGCACGGACGACCTCGCAGTAGGCTGCGTATTGCACCTCTTCGGTCGGCTCCTGGTCGCTTTCGAGATACAGAAACTCCGTCCGGTAAAGGCCGATTCCCGCCGCTCCCCGTTGTGTGCAATGCTCGACTTCATTCGGAAATTCGATGTTTCCGTAGAGGTGAATCGGCACTCCGTCGCGCGTCACAGACTCCAGCGGCCCCAACGACCGCAAATGGACGGCGGCCGATTTCATCTTCACTTCTTCGGCGTGATAGCGATTGAGGGTTTCTTCGTCGGGCCCGATGATCACCAGTCCCTGATTGCCGTCGATGATGATCGTCTCGCCACCGGAGACCTCGGATAGAAACGAACCGACCCCCACAACGGCCGGCAATTCGAGTGCCCCTGCGAGAATCGCCGTATGGCTGCTCTTGCCGCCGACTTCGGTGGCAAACCCCAGCACGTATTTCGTGTCGAGATTGGCGGTTTCGCTGGGGGTCAGGTTATGCGCCAGGACGACCACCGGGGCGGTCAGTTGCATCAGCTCTTCGCGACGCTCCCCCAGCAGGTGCCGGAGAATCCGCTTCTCGAGGTCGAACAGGTCGGTGGCCCGTTCGGCGAAATATCGATCCCCGAGATTCTGCAGAGTGCGGGCGTACTGCCGCAGCACGCGGCTCGATGCAAATTCGGGAGAGTGGCACTTCTGCCGGATCAGGTCTTCAATTTCCTTGAGCAACTTGGGGTCTTGCGCCAACTGCTTATGGGCGGCAAAGATCGCTCCATACTGTTGCCCGAGCCGCGATGAAGCGAGCGCTTCGTGGCCGGTGATCTCGGCGACTGCGGCCGTGAGCGCCGCGCGAAAGCGGGCGATTTCGGAATCGACCGCGTCAATGCGCACGAACCGCTGCGGAATGCGGAAATCCTCGGACCCCAGAACGAGGGCCGAGCCAATAGCAACTCCGGGTGCAACAGCGATTCCGCGATTGAGTTCCATGGTTTCCTGAACCATGAACCGCCGGTCAGCCCGGCTGATCCAGGTTAAAATTCCGCTCGAAGAGCGACAAAATAGCCGCAATGACCTGGTCGGCGTCGTCACCGCGGGCTTCGAGCTGCAGCGTCTCGCCATGCTCGGCCGCCAACTGCATCAGATCGAGCATGCTCTTCCCATCCGCTACCTTGTCGCCCTTGCGGATCAGGAACTCAGAGCTGAACTTCTGCGCCAATTGGACGATCTGCGACGAGGGGGTGAGGTGCAGGCCGCTTTCCAGGCCGACGACGACGTTGCGCGTGCAGGTGGGGATCGAATTCATAGAGACGGCGCGCTTCGTCGTAAGCGGTTTTCCCATCCAGCCGGGCCGAAGACAGACGCCGGATCAATCGTGCGCCGCCGCCGCCCCCCCCCCGTCAATCAGGCACGGGAAGTTTGCTGATGGGGATTAGCCGAGCTGATTGCTGTCTGCTTCCTCCAGGAGTTCGATCACGGCGTCAGCCGAAGGGGCCTGCTTCAGGAAATTACAAAAGTTGTCGTTTCGGAGGTGGCGGGAGATGTTTTCGAGGGCCCGCAGGTGGTCTCCCGGACGATCGGGAGGGGAGACCAGAAGAAACAGAATATGCACATCCTCACCGTCGAGGCTGGAGAATTCGACGCCGTCCTTCGAGAGGGCGATCGTCGCGACCAGTCGATCGACCGACGGATGTTTCGTGTGTGGAACCGCAACCCCTTTGCCGATCCCGGTCGAGCCGAGTTCTTCTCGCTTGAGGATTGCGGCGATGATGCTTTCTTGTTCACCGGCCTTGATGCTGCCCTTTGCCCCCAGACTCTCCACCATCGCGCGTATGGCAGTTTCTTTCGTGGCAACCTTCAAATCCGTCAGAATCGCCTCTTTGACGACGAAGTCCGACAACTTCATAAAATCATTCCTCGCTTTCGACTCACTCAACCGGGCCTAACTCATTGAGAGGCAGGTCCCGGCGGTGATCCTGGATTTTCTCTTTGTATTTCTTGATCTGGTGTTCCATCTTGTGCAGCACCAAGTCGAACGTCGGCACGACGTCGTCACCCTGGTCGTTGGCCACAAAATTGTGCTTGTGCTCGGCGTCGACGAGGATTTCCACCCGTACGCGGCCGTTATCGAACGAAACCGTCACATGGATCGCGGTCACCCGTTCGAAATAAGTCAGGAGCTTTTCCGACTTTCGAGTGAGGTACTCCTGTTGATTGGCGTTCAATTGACCGTGCTTGCAGGTAATTGCCACTTGCACGACGCAAGGCTCCTTCTTCGCTTCGTGCGGCCATCCGACGGCGGATGATCGCACTTCGAACTCATTCCGGGACACTTCAGTTCCTAGTACGGCCTGAGTGTAGCTGAGGGCCAAACCCATTGCCAGCGATGGGACGGGCGCGAATCGAGGTTTCGCATAGCGCGACCCGCGAACGCCGTCAAATGAGGGGCTTGAGACGTAAACCACCGACAAAATGGTAGTTACGAGGCGAACGTCGGCGCGCCGGAAATCCCCATCGGCGCCTTCAAGCGAAAGCGTGAATGGCGACGCCGAGCCTGCTTGACAACGAATCGATCAGAATTCGAAATCGTCATCGTCGTCGCTGCTCTCGTCATCAGTTCCTGACGATCGCTTGCTGACGGGCAGAGGCTTTCGATCGGGATTCTCTTTGTCCCGTCCGGGGAGAAGGCGCGTCAAGAGGTTTCCCTTCTTGCCCGATGAATCACTCCTCGTGGTCTCTTCGTCGTCATCAGGCTGGCTCGAGGCCGCTTGCCGCACTCCGCCGACCGTGTCGACTTCCGGCTCGGTCTGACGGGGGACGCGATCGACGCCGAACGAGGGGGCTCGCGCGTCCCCATCGGCCGAAACCCCGGTCGACTGACAACCGCACGTCCAGGCCGCACAGGTCAGTCCCAACCCGATGGCCCACAGGCCGCGTCTCGACATGGTGATTCGCCTCTGATTCCGCCGTGCCTGAGAACCTGCTCTCAAGAGACCGCTTGGAGGCGATCTCTTATCAGGTTCTGAAATTGGCGAAAAGAGCGGTTTTCGGCGGGTCGATGCCAGGATGCCAGCCGATCACCGTAATCGCTGCTCGATCGCGCCGCCGATTCAACGATCAATCCGCTTGCCTCATCGCGTTGCACCACGGTAGTGTGAACGGCACGCGGTTCCACCGATCGCCGTTCTCTGCCAAAGAAGGGACCCTCCATGTCCAGTTGTCCGGCGTGTGCCAAACCAATTCCGGGGGGAGCTGATTTCTGCCCGCACTGTGGGATCAGCCTGCATCAGTCGATGTCGGGGCCGCCGTCATCGAGTGGCGGTCGTTGGTCGATCCTGACCGTCCTGCTCATCGTGGCGGGAGGGGGGGTGTTCGTCATGTTGATCTGCGGCGGAGTTCTTGCCGCGTTGATGCTGCCGGCTGTGCAGAGTGCCCGCGAGGCGGCGCGACGGACGCAGTGTAAAAACAATCTCAAGCAGATCGCTCTGGCTCTCCACAATTATCACGACACGTACGGGGTCTTTCCGCCGGCGTATATTGCCGACGAAACGGGGAAGCCGATGCATAGTTGGAGGGTGTTGATTCTCCCCTATCTCGACCAGATGCCGTTGTATGCTCAGTATCGATTCGACGAGCCGTGGGACGGTCCGAACAACAGTCGGCTGCTGCCGTCGATGCCGCCGATCTACCGTTGCCCATCGGATGAGTCTCCCGGAGCCACGACGACAAGCTATGCGGGCGTCTACGGCCCGAAATCGGTCTTTCGCGGCGCTGTGCCGGTCACGATGACCGACATCAAGGACGGCACGAGCAACACGCTCGCCGTCGGCGAGGTCAAAGGCGCCACCATCCCCTGGATGCAGCCTACGGATGTGGATGTCACGCTGCATCCGACGATCGGCGATCCCGCCGGTTTTGGCAGCCCGCACACCGGAGGCGCCCAGTTCATTTTGATGGACGGCTCGGTCCGGTTCATCTCAGAAAGCGTCAACCTACCGACCCTCCAGGCGCTGTACACGATCGACGGTGGGGAACCGGTCGGGGACTATTGAAGTCGGATTCGTCAAAGAAGCTGTTTCTTCACGATTCAAATCCTGCTGTCAACAGGTCGTGAAACTGTTAGACTCAAATCCGTGAATTCCGATCCCGCGGCGCACAACCGATGAGCAGCACACTGCAACAAATCTCGGCTGAAGACTTGATCCGACTGCCACGCGGTCGAGTGCGTCACGAACTGGTGAAAGGAGAGCTGTTGACGATGTCTCCCGCCGGAGGTGAACACGGGGCGATTGCGGGAACATTGGCGACAATCATCGGCGAGTTCGTGAGACGGCATCGACTCGGCGTCGTCTTCGGTGCGGAAACCGGCTTTCTGACCGAACGCAACCCCGATACGGTTCGCGCGCCCGACGTCGCGTTCGTCCGTCGTGAACGAATCCCTTTAGAGGGATTGCCGACCGGCTACTGGCCCGGCGCTCCTGATCTGGCAGTCGAGGTCTTGTCTCCCGGCGATAGCGTTCGTGAGATCGACGAGAAGACTGCCGAGTGGCTCCGAGCCGGGGCGCAAGCAGTCTGGGTCGTCAGCCCGCGCTGGAAAACCGTTACCGTCTACGCGGCCGATGGGAGTATCTCCACAGTCGCAGCCGACGTGACGCTTGATGGCGGTGCCTTGCTTCCGGGTTTTTCGTGTCCGGTTGGCGACCTCTTCGATTGCGGATGAACGAAGTCGGGCATGAAATCCCGCGACGGCTGAATGCTCTTGCGGCATTGGCGCCGTTTCGGCTACAAATCGCGGCCCGTGGCACGGCGCAAGGCCGTGACCTGACTGGACCTTAGGAATACAAGCGCCGATCGGCAGGGATGCCATGTTGCGTCGATTGTTTTCGCGGTGTGTTCGCGGATGCGCTCATCCGTCGTTCGTCCTGGCGATCACCGGAGGGCTCAGCGCAATTTGCGTAGCAACGGTTTGTCAGCAGGTCGCCGCGCTGTTGGGGACTTCGCTTCCCGTATGGATCGCGCTGGCGGTCGCACTCGTCGGCGGAATCGCGGTCGGGC
>JAGVKR010000066.1 GCA_020050375.1 Planctomycetales bacterium | reverse complement strand
TCGACGAAAGCACCGGCCGGCTGAAAGAGGGAGTCGACGTTCTGCTGCTCGACGGCCAAACAGCCGAATCGCTTCGCGAGCAGTTGCAGCAGTCCGCGTGGGCTGTCTCCAATCTCGAAGAGCGACAACAGATTCGCAATCCCTATCCCCCCTTCACGACCAGCACCCTGCAGCAGGAAGCGAATCGCAAGCTCGGCATGTCGGCCCGCGAGACGATGCAAGTCGCGCAGCGCCTTTACGAAGATGGAAACATCACCTACATGCGAACCGACTCGGTGTCGCTGTCGGAAGAAGCGATCCGCGCCGCGCGTTCCGGCATCGAAGCCCGCTACGGCCGCGATTTCCTCAGCCCCGAGCCGCGCCGCTTTCAAACCAAGTCGAAGGGGGCCCAGGAAGCGCACGAAGCGATTCGTCCGGCCGGCACGGAAATGAAAACCGGCGAAGAGCTGGGCCTTGCGGGCCGCGAGCTTGTCCTCTACTCGCTGATCTGGAAACGCACGATGGCCACGCAAATGGCCGAAGCGCGACTCCGCTTTCAGACGGCGACGATTTCTGTCGGGAACGCCGAGTTTCGGGCGACCGGGCGGCACGTCGAGTTCCCCGGCTTCTTCCGGGCCTACGTCGAAGGGGTCGACGATCCTGAAGCGGCTCTCGACGACCAGGAGGCAGCCCTGCCGCTGCTCAAGACGGGAGACGCCCTGGCATGCCGCGAGCTGCAGACGGTCTCGCACGAAACGCAGCCCCCCGCGCGATTCACCGAAGCCACGCTGATCCGCACGCTGGAAGCCGACGGGATCGGCCGACCCAGCACGTACGCCTCGATCATCAGCACGATTCAGGACCGGGGTTACGTCGTGAAAGCCGGGACACAACTGCGTCCGACCTTCACGGCCATGGCGGTCACCAAACTCCTCGAAAAGAACTTTCCGAAGCTTGTCGACGAGCAGTTCACGGCCGGCATGGAGCAGACGTTAGACGACATCGCCGCCGGCACCGCACAATCGACTCCCTATCTTCAGCAGTTCTACCTGGGGAAAGACGGTCTCGACGAACAGGTGAAATCACACGAAGCCAATATCGATCCCCGCGAGGCTTGCACGGTCGAACTGGAGGGGCTGACCTGCAAAGTCCGCGTCGGCAAATTTGGCCCGTACCTGGTCAAGCAACACAACGGCGAGAACATCACCGCTTCGCTGCCGGCCGACATCGGTCCCGCCGAGATCACCGACGCCATCGCCGACCAGCTCCTCGAGCAGAAAATGCAGGGCCCCAAGGCGCTTGGGATGCACCCCGAGGCCGGCCTCCCCGTGTACTCAATGGTCGGACGGTTCGGTCCGTACCTGCAACTGGGAGAGCTCGTTCCCGATGGTCCCAAGCCGAAGCGGGTTTCGATTCCGCGGAACATCGACCCGGCTCAGATTACCTTCGATCAGGCTCTGGCTCTGATCAACCTGCCGCGAACTCTGGGAGCCCATCCGGAAACGACCAAACCGGTGCTGGCCGGCATCGGTCGCTTTGGCCCATACGTGCTGCACGACGGAAAGTACAAGTCGATCCCTAAAAACCTCGATCTGTTCACGATCGACCTACCGACATCCGTCGAGCTGCTCAAACAGGCCCGAACGCGCGGCGGCGCCACGCCATTGAAGGAGCTCGGACCACATCCCGAAGATACGAAACCGGTCCAGGTCTTCGAGGGAAAATACGGCGCCTACGTCAAGCACGGCACGCTGAATGCGACGATCCCCAAGGAGACCACGGTCGAGGAAGTGACGTTGCAACAGGCGCTGGCGCTGCTTGAGGAACGCGCCGCCCGCGGCGGGGGGAAGACGCGCAGCCCGCGCCGAGCGTCGCCAAAGGCCGAGAAAAAAGCGACGCCGAAAGCCGCCGCGAAGAAGACGGCTCCGAAGAAGGCCGCCGCAAAAAAAGCTCCCGCAAAAAAGCCGCCCAAGAAAAAGTCGTAAGGGCCGCCAAGCCCGCCGGTAGCAACAGGTGGGACGATGCGGCGCGACGATCGAATGCAAGCGTCACTGACCATCGTGCGTTTCGCCCCAGCGTTTGAACAACTTGTGCTCGATGCCGAGGTGGTCGCAGATTCTCCCGACGACGAAGTCGATCAGGTCCTGAATCGATTGCGGGTTGTGATAGAAGCCCGGCATTGCCGGTAGGATCGTCGCGCCGGCCTGCGATAGATGCTGCATATTGCCGAGTTGAATGCTCGACAGCGGCGTCTCGCGCGGGACCAGGATCAGCTTGCGGCGCTCCTTGAGATGCACGTCGGCGGCCCGCTGAATGAGGTTCTCGGAATGGCCCCCGGCGATGCTGGCCAGAGTCCCCATCGAGCACGGACAGATCACCATTCCACCGGTCAGAAACGAGCCGCTGGCGATCCCGGCCATGAAGTCGCCGCAATGGTGATAGAGGACCCGCCCTTTCGACGTCTCACTGAAAGTCGAACGGAGATCGCTGAACCCCGATCGCAAATCCTTCAACCTCTGCAGCGCCGGATCCTGAGCCAGGTCGGCTTCGATGGGAAGAAGTTGTCGCTGATCGAAGTGCTTGAGATCGACCTTCAGCCCCAGCTCTTTTTCGAGAACAGTTGTCGCCGACGAGCTGATCGTCAAGTGGACCGTGTGCCCGGTCCCGAGCAGAACCTCGAGGAGACGAACGGCGTAAAGTGCGCCCGAGGCGCCGGTCATGGCAACGACGAGATCGCGCATGGAGGTCACTTCGTTCCGATGTACAGCGTTGCCACCCCGAACGTCAGCGGCGTGTGCGTCACGGTCGAGAGGCCGCATTCTCGCATCAGGCCGGCCAGTCTTTCACCGTAGGGAAACTCGGAGACGGAACTGGGAAGATAATTGTACGCCTGCTGGCTGTTGCGGGCGAGCAGTTGGCCGATGCGGGGGAGCACGTTTTTGAAGTACCAGCAATAGGCAGCGCGCAACAGGCGATTGCCGGGAAGCGAAAACTCGAGCACGACGACCCGCCCTCCGGGGCGGCACACACGGATCATTTCGCGCAAGCCGCGGGCCGTATCAGTGACGTTTCGCAGCCCAAACGCCACTGACACGATCTGGAACGTTTCATCGGGAAACGGCAGCGCCTGCGTATCTGCCTGCAGAAACACGAACTCGACGCCATCCATTCGGCCGGCGGCTTGCGGCTTGGCCGCTTTCCGATCGGCCAGGATCAGCATTTCCTCCGTAAAATCGGCCCCGACGACCGGCACATGCCCACGGGCTTTTTTCCAATACGCCAGCGCCAGGTCTCCCGTGCCGGTGCAGACGTCGAGAATCGGCGCTTCGCCGATCGGTGGCGCAGCGGTAACGGCGCGCCAGCGCCAGTACCAGTCGGTCCCACCGGACAGAAAATGGTTCAGAAAGTCGTACCGCGCCGAGATCTCGCCGAACATCTGACGGATGCGGCGTTCGGATTTATCGACCGGCGGAACTGTCGCAACCGACATAAGTCACCACGTCTCGGGAAGCACCTCGCCCAGGCCGTATTCGGACCAACGCTGCGTCACGAGGTCTTTGACGTCGCGCGACATGATCATTTCTTCCGGCCAGGGACGCGGGTGCCCCTCTTCCGGAAATTTTCGAGTCGCGTCGATTCCCATCTTGTGGCCAACGCCGCAGACAGGGGCGGCGTGATCGAGAATGTCGGTCGGCCCCTGGTTGAAGACCACGTCGCGACCGGGGTGGACGTTGGCCCCGACGTGAAACCACACCTTCTCTTCATCCTGCACATCGACGTGCTCGTCGACGATCACCACGATCTTCGTGAACATCATCTGCCCCATGCTCCAGATGGCGTTCATCACCTTCCGGGCCTGTTGCGGATAAGTTTTGCGGATGCTCACGAACGCGATGTTGTGAAACGCCCCCGGTCGTGGCAGGTTGTAATCCACCAGCTCGGGGATAAACATTTTGATGAGCGGCAGGAAGATTCGCTCGGTCGCCTTCCCCAGCCAATAATCCTCCATCGGCGGCTTGCCCACGATCGTTGTGGGATAGATCGGATTGGCCCGATGCGTGATCGCCGTGATATGGAACAGCGGGAACTGATCGGCCAGACTGTAAAATCCGGTGTGATCGCCGAACGGGCCCTCCGTCTCCCACGGCTCGGTCGGATCGACATAACCTTCGATCACAATCTCGGCGCTGGCCGGGACTTCCAGATCGATCGAGCGGCACTTCACCAGATCGATGTTCTGGTTGCGCAAAAAACCTCCGAAGAGGCATTCGTCCGTATTGGGGGGAAGCGGCGCGGTCGCCATGTAGGGAAAGACCGGGTCGCCGCCGAGCGAGACGGCGATCGGCATCTGCTGGCCGAGCTTCTTGTACTCCATGAAATTGTGGCACCCGTCGTGGTGGAGGTGCCAGTGCATGAAGCAGGTGTTCCGGTCGCGGACCTGCACGCGGTACATGCCGACGTTTCGTTCGCCATTCACAGGGTTTTTCGTGAACACCTGCCCGAACGTGATAAACTTGCCCGCGTCGAGCGGCCAGCATTGCAGCACGGGAAGCTCGCTCAGATCGACGTCGCGGCCCAGCTTGACCACCTGCTGGCAGGGACCGCTGCGGACGATCCGCGGAGGCAGTTTCGTCAGTTGGGCAAACTGCGGAACGAGCTTCAGCTTTTCGATCCAACCTTCCGGGACTTGCGGCTTCACCAGCCCGGCGATGCGATCGGCGACATCCTCGAAGGCATTCACTCCCAGCGCGAGGCACATCCGCCGCTGACTTCCGAGCAGGTTGATGACGACCGGCATCGAGCTGCCGCGGACGCGCTCGAAGAACAGGGCCGGCCCGCCGTCGGGAGACTTGCTGACGCGATCGGTGATCTCGGCAATTTCGAGAACAGGATCGACCTCGGCCGAGATACGGACAAGCTCTCCTGCATCGTGAAGCTCGTTGATGAAGTCGGAAAGGTTGTCGTAGGCCATGATGGTCCGCGGGGATTTGTAAGAGCTTGGATACGGCACATTATAGGCCGAGGGATCGCGATTCAACAGCCGCCGCGCGGGAACAGATCAGCTTGCACCGTCGACTTCATCGAGAAGCAAGAACTGGAGCCCCTCCCCTATTTCAGACGCGAGTCGCTCGGCGGAGCCCCTGCTGACAACCGAAACCGTCTGGATTGCTTAACCGCCAACCGCCATAATAAGGAGCCGGCCCGCACCAGACTTGAATTGGCCGGATCTGCTTTCGGGACAGAATGGGACGTAGGAGACGAACGCATGTCAACCGTGATCGCCACCCCTGAATTCGATACGGTGTTGCGCCTGTTGACCGTTGCCGATGTGGCGGTGATGCCGGATGAGCTGCCCTCCGGGCCAGTCAAGTATGAACTTGAAGAGGGGAGGTTGATCATCGTGGCTCCACCAGGCGACATTCATGGCGCGGCACAATTGAAAGTTGGCTCTGAGCTATTGAGACTCGGTGAACTCAAAGGGCACGGCAAGGCCCGAACGGAAACCAGCATCGTCGTGTCGCGCGATCCGGATACCGTGTTTGTGCCCGACGCCGTTTTCATAGCGACACGATCGCTGCCAGTTCGCACTTCCCCAGAAGGCTATCTCGAAACGATGCCCGAGATTGTCGTCGAGGTCCGGAGCAAAAACGATTCACTCCGAGGATTGCATCGCAAGGCGGAGAAATATCTGGCCGCCGGAGTGCAGATCGTGTGGATCCTCGACCCGCAAACGAAGACGGTCGCCGTGCTGGCCAAGGGTGCCAATTCGGTCGAGTTGCGCGAGGCAGACACGTTGACCGCAGGGGAGTTCATCCCGGCGTTCAGCGTTCGCGTGGCGGATTTGTTTGTGGTGTGAGCGTCACGGGAACTGCGAGATTTTGCGCGGGACGGCGTGCCGGATTCAACTGGATCGTTTCATCCCGCAAAAATAAGAACGGCGGGGATGAACCCCGCCGCTCGCTTTTCCGCGTTGCCATTGGGCTGGCTTAGAACCAGGCCTTCTTGCCGACTTCATAGATTTCGTGAAATTCCTCGTCGGTTTTCGTGAGGTAGATGATCCCCTCGATCAGGCCGATGATCGAACCGGCGCCGCAGGCGATGTTGCTCAGGATCTGGATGATCCCAGTGCCGGTCATTCCCAAAATGAATTTGTGCACGCCAAACCCGCCCAGCAGGATGCCGCAGACGCCACACACGATCCGATTTGAGCCAGCAGGTTGTTCGCCGGGTGCCGAGGACATGCCATACCCCTTTCTTGAGGTCCGTTAGGAAGGCCAGTCTGAGAATGAAGCCGCCGACAGGAGTTCGCATTTTAGCGGGCAATCTTTCGCGGTCGCAAACGAAATCGGGGTGAGTCTGCCCATCTGACGGAAGCAACGGGATTCGGGGCGGCAAGGTTCACGCAAATCCCCACAGTTTCCCGTCGAATCGTCGCCGCGGAAGAGCTCCCGAAACGGGTTCGACTCACAGGAGTCGAAACTTTCCCTTCCCGCCCCGCAGACGTTACACTGACCGCAAATCTCCATTCATAGAACCTGCAACCGAAAGCAGCGCGACCATGACCGAGTTTTTCCCGGACGTTCCCATTATCCGTTACGAGGGGGCGGCCAGTCGGAATCCGCTCGCGTTCAAACATTACAATCCCGACGAAGTGATCGAAGGGCAGACGCTCAAAGACCTGCTCCGGTTCAGCGTCTGCTACTGGCACACTTTCCGCGGCACCGGAAGCGATCCGTTCGGCGCCGCGACTTTGCAGCGACCGTGGGACGACGGATCGGATTCTCTGGAAAACGCCGTGAAGCGCGTCCGCGCGGCGTTCGAGTTCATCACCAAGCTCGGGGCCCCGTTCTATTGCTTTCACGATCGCGACGTGTCGCCCGAAGGAGCGACGCTCAAGGAATCGAATCGCCTGCTCGGTGAAGTCGCCAAAGCACTTAAGGAAGAACAGCAAAAAACGGGCGTCAGGCTGCTGTGGGGAACTGCGAACCTGTTTTCACACCCGCGGTACATGCACGGCGCGGCGACGAGCTGCAATGCCGATGTTTTCGCCTACGCCGCCGCTCAAGTCAAAAAGGCGATCGAGGTGACGCACGCCCTCGGGGGCGTCAATTACGTCTTCTGGGGCGGACGCGAAGGGTACATGAACCTTTACAACACGAACATGAAACGCGAGCTCGATCACCTGGCGCGGTTCATGCACATGGCAGTCGACCACGCCCGCGCCATCGGCTTCAAAGGACAATTCCTGTTCGAGCCCAAACCGAAGGAGCCGACCAAGCATCAATACGATTTCGACGCCGCCGCGTGCCTCAATTTTCTCCGGGCCAACGGCCTCATTGATAAGGTGAAGCTCAATCTCGAGACGAATCACGCCACGCTGGCCGGGCACACGATGATGCACGAGCTGGAGTACGCCCGCATCCAGGGGGCGTTGGGGAGCATTGATGCCAACACCGGAGACCTCCTATTGGGCTGGGACACCGATCAATTCCCGACCGACATCTACCTGACGACGCAATGCATGCTGGTCATTCTCGAACAGAAAGGGCTGGCGCCCGGCGGCGTCAACTTTGACGCCAAGGTTCGCCGCGAGAGCTTCGAGCCGATCGACCTCTTCCACGCCCACATTGGGGGCATGGACGCCTTCGCCCGTGGCGCGAAGATCGCCGCCGCGATCCGCAAAGACAATGTGCTGGCCGACTTCGTCAAAAAACGCTACCGCAGCTACGACGAAGGGATCGGCCGCAGGATTGAAGAAGGGTCAGTGAGCTTCGCCGACCTCGAAAAATACATGCTTGAGAAGGGAGCCTGCGCTCCGAACGAAAGCGGGCGGCAGGAGATGCTCGAGAACATCGTCAACCAGTATTTATGAGATTCAAATGCGTTCGTGGATGGCTCGTTCGGGGATGATTCACGAGTGATGGTGTGATAGCATATTTTGCAAAGGAGTGCGGATCATGACTCAGATAATTCAGGCGATCTTCGAAAATGGCGTGTTCAAGCCATTGGAGCAATTGCATCTGAACGACCACGCTCAAGTTCGATTGACAGTGGAATCAGTCGATCCACCGAATTCAAACGGTGCAGCGGTCGGACCGACGATAGATCCGTTGCATGGGCTGCGCGTCGCGACAGGGATTACGGATCTCGCCGAGCGTTTCGACGACTATCGGTCGGGCAGGAATTACCCGTGACTTCGGTTTTCCTGGATACGGCGGGGCTGGTTGCGGTCGTTAATGTCGACGACCATTGGCACGCGCCGGCCCTCGCAGTCTGGAAGGACTTGCACGATCGAAATTGTCGTTTGGTGACGACCTCGCTGGTGTTGATCGAAATAGGGGACGGGCTGTCCAAAATTCAGCACCGAAACCTCGCGATCGACATTTATGACCGCCTTCGCCACGCGCCTCATATCGAAATCGTCTCCATTGCACCGCCAATAGAGGAACGTGCGTGGGGACTCTTTCGTAAAAGGCCGGACAAGGAATGGGGAATCACTGATTGCGTGAGCTTTCTCGTTATGCAGGAGCGATTTCTGGCCGACGCATTCACTGTCGACCGTCACTTTGAACAAGCGGGTTTCAATCCCCTGATTCGGGCATGATTCGCGTAAGAGGCCGGGGCCAGCATGCGCGCGGAGGACGGTTCCGGCAAATGGGAATTTCGTCCAGGCTTCATGATCTAAAAAGCGACTTGCGGCGAATTGACCTCAGCAACCAAACCGAGCGAGCTATTTTTGGCCGGCGGCGACGGAACCGATCGTACCCGGCAGCGGCGCTCCCGCCTTCGGCTCTGCCGCGGTGTAATCTTCGCCTAGCAGCCTCGCGACCGTCGCCGCCACCTGGCTTTGCGTGACCTGCACGTTCTCGCGAATGCCAAAGGCGGGCGTGTCGGGCCCCAAGACGGCGATCCACATCTGCGCACAGCCCGGAACGTCCTTGCCGTGGTTTTTCCATTCGACGCGATCGTCGCCACGGCCGTGGTCGGTGGTCATCACGAGCGACGTCTTGCCGGCATACTGCGGTATCGACTGCAAGGCCGTCCACAGGCGTTCGATATAGCCGTCGGTCCGTCGAGCGGCATCGAGCACCAGGTCGTAACGGCCGGCGTGGGCCCAGTCGTCGGTGAGGCCGAACGAAACGAACAGCACGCGCGGCTGTTTCACCTGGATGTATTCCAAAGTTCCTAAAAACGTCAGCCCGTCGTCGCGCACATCGGGGAACGGCGCCTGGACGTCGCGAATCGCTTCGTTGAGAGTTGCCAGACGGACCGGGTCGGTCGCTTCAGCAAACGGCATCCAGCCGGCGTTCACCGGAATGCCGTTTCGCTCGGCATTGATGATGAATGGAAAAACGTCCCATGAGCCGAAGGCTGCAACGCGGCCGCTCAGTCCGGGGCGCTGATTCAACCATTCCAGCACAGTCACATTGGGATTATTGCGCTTCGTGTTCGAGTCGATGCGGTCGTCGGGAAAGCCGCAGAGAATCTCGCTGTAGCCGGGATACGAAAAATTCCGCCCATTGGTCACGCGCGACGACGAAGCGTGGCTCGGATCGCCGAACACCTGTCCCTCTTTTGCGATCTTGCTCCAGAAGAATGGCAGGAGCGCCAAACGCCGGTCTTCGGGTGTGTCGCGCCAGAAGCGGGCCTTGAGTTCCGGGATCGCGCGGACCCCGCCGTTCTCCTTGCTCATGAGCAATTCTTCGGCACCACCGAACAGCTCCTGCCAGCGCAACCCGTCGTAGGTGATTAGAATCACGTTCTCGGTTTTCCGCGGCGCCGCCTCGTCGGCACGCACAGGACTGCATTCGAATGCACCAACGACGAAGGCCCCCAGCAGGGAGAATCGGCAGAGACGATGTCCGAAGGAGTGCCTCATGAGTTGGCGTCCGAATCGAATTGAAAAATGATGACGACCGAAATCCGCCGTTACGGTTAGCCTGATCAATCGTGAGTGCTCAGCACGCCGATGTACTCGCGCACGACGGTTTCAAGACCGACGAACAGCGCGCGGCTCATCAGGGCGTGCCCGATCGAGACTTCGTCCAGATTCGGCAGGTCGCGAAACCGCACGAGATTCAAAAGGTCCAGATCGTGGCCGGCATTGACCCCCAGCCCGAGTGCGTTCGCCAGCTTAGCTGCGAGTTCGTATTGCATGTAGCTCTCTTCGAGAGCCTGCCCCCCCCGTTCGAACGCCCGCGCAAACGGTTCGGTGTACAGTTCGATCCGATCGGCCCCCAGCTTGGCGGCCCAGTCCACCGCTTCCGGTTCCGGATCGACAAACAGGCTAACGCGAACACCGGAGCCGTGCAGACGGTCGATCGTTCGGTGCATTTCCACGCGCGACGTGTCGGGCGACCAACCTGCCTGACTGGTGATTTCCCCCGGATGAACCGGAACCAGCGTACACTGATGCGGCCGGACTTCCGTTACCAGATCCAGCAAATCGGGACGCGGGTCGCCTTCGATGTTGAACTCGATTGTTTTGCGAAGCGGCGCAAGCTCGGCGGCGATTTCATAAACGTCCTGCCGCGTAATGTGCCGTTGATCGGCTCTGGGATGAACGGTGATCCCCGGTGCGCCCGCTTTCAGGCAGACGCGCACCGCTTCGATGACGCTCGGCACGCCGCCGCCACGCGAGTTCCGTAACGTCGCAACCTTGTTCACGTTGACGCTGAGCCGGATCATGATGGGCTGATTGTAATGAGACCTGTCACGGTTTTCCCGCTCCCCACCCGTAAAACAGGCTCAACCACGTCAACGAGATCCGTCCTATCCTAAACTTCGATCTCGCCCTTCAGGATCTGTAGCTCACGCCAGATCGCGGCGACGAGGTCGGGGAGCCCTTTGCCGGTGACGGCCGAAATGCACAACACCGATCGGCCCAGTTCGGTCTGCAAGTCCTCTGCAAGCTGGGCCGAACCGGGGAGTTCGGCTTTCGACACGACAACGATCTCGGGACGTTCGAGCAGCGACGGATCGTACAATCGCAATTCCTCGCGGATCTGCCGATAGTTCGATTCGGGGTCGGTTTGATCCATCGGGTCGGGCTCGACCAGATGCACGAGCAATTTCGTTCGCTCGACGTGCTTAAGAAACTCGTGCCCCAGGCCGGCTCCGGCGTGGGCTCCTTCGATCAACCCCGGAATATCGGCGACAACAAACGAATTGTCTCGCCCGACCGACACCATTCCCAAGTTGGGGTATTTGGTCGTGAAGGGATAATTGGCGATCTCGGGATGCGCCCGCGACAAGCGACTCAAGAGGGTCGATTTTCCGGCGTTGGGCTTCCCCACCAACCCCACGTCGGCGATCACCTTCAGTTCGAGCGTGACCTTTCGCTCTTCCCCCTCGGTGCCGGTTTCGAATTCGCGTGGGGCGCGATTCGTCGCAGTCTTGAAGTGTGTGTTTCCGTGCCCTCCCCGGCCGCCGGCAGCGACAACCAGCGTCTCCCCCGGCTGGGCCAGATCCTTAAGGACGTGCCCATGCTCGGCATCGCGAATGATCGTGCCGCACGGGACGAGAATCACCACATCCTCGCCGTCCCGGCCGGTCCAGTTGGCCCCCCTTCCCGGCTGACCGGGGCTGGCCCGCCAATGCTTGTGGCCGGCGAGAGGCGCCAAGCTGTCGACATTCTCCTCCGCCAGCACGATCACGCTCCCCCCCTTCCCGCCGTCCCCCCCCCACGGCCCGCCGCGCGCGACTTTGTATTCATGGCGAAAGGCCATGCAGCCATCGCCGCCGTTGCCGCCGCGAACGTGGATGGTGATGCGATCGAGGAACATTTTGAAGAAAGGCGAGGATTGAGGATCGAAGATAGAGGATCGAGCGATGGACTGAGGATGGCGTTCGAAGCCGGGATCTCCGCCACTCATTCGGGGAGTTCGTCGTCATCCACGATGTCGGCGGGGTCGACTTCGATCGGCTGATCGCCGGTAAAAACGATTCCGGCTTCTTCGTCTTCCGCTTCATCTCCGGCGTATTCTTCGGCGGCGCCGCGCGAGCGGTAATGGACTTTGATCGGCACTTCGGGAAACGGCAGCTCTTCGTGGAAGACCCCTTGCAGATAGCGCTGCCAGCTCCGGTCGATCAGTTGCGCGTCGTTGCACTTGAGGACGATCGTCGGCGGCTCGACGGCCACCTGCGTTCCAAAATAGATGCGCGCCTGACGGGCGGAGCGGAGCGGAGGATGATTGGCCAGGATGGCCGCCCGCAGGACTTCGTTGATGCGCGCCGTCGGAACCCGAATTTGCGCCTGCTTGGCGATCGTTTGCGACAGATTGATGAGCTTTTTGATGTTGACGTCGTCTTTGGCCGTAATGAATGCCACCGGGACAAATCTCAGCCTCGGAAACTCATCGAAGAGATACTGCGCCCACTTTTCGGTGGTCATCCCTTTCTCTTGTCCAAGATCCCACTTATTCACGACGAAAATGCACGGCTTGTACTCGTCGATGATCTCGCCGACAAGTTTCTTGTCGACCCCCGAAATCGTCTCGGCCGCGTCGAAGAACATCAGCACGAGATTGGCCCGGCGAATGCTTCGCAAGGCTCGTGTCAGCCCGTAGAACTCGATGTCGTTCGCGAGACTTTTCTTCTTACGGACGCCCGGCGTGTCGATCGCCACGAACGACTTGCCGTCGAGCTCGAACCGCACATCGACGCTGTCGCGCGTCGTCCCGGCGATCTCACTGACAATCATCCGTTCGGTTTGCGCCAAGGCATTGATGAACGTGCTCTTGCCCACATTCCGTCGGCCGACAATTGCGATCTTGAGCTCCGGATCGGCCTTCAAGGATTGGCCTTCGTCCTCTTCGCCCTCTTCGCGACGAGGCAAGCCTTTCACGATTGCCGACATCAATTTGTCGCGGTTGCGCTCGCCGAGGACGCTCGTGCAGACGAGCGGGGCGTCGACCAGCTCGTAGAATTCGCCGACTTCCTGATCGAGTTTTGGCGAGTCGCATTTGTTGACGACCAGCACCACCGGCTTACCCAACGGCCGCAGCCGGCGGGCCACTTCGCAATCGAGCGGAACCTGCCCCGCTTTGCCGTCGACCACGAACAGAATCAGGTCAGCCTCGTCGATCCCGGTGTTGATCTGCCGTTCGATGTCGGCACCCAGGTCGTCGGAATCGACGATCCCGATTCCCCCCGTGTCGACCAGCTCGAAATAGCGGTCTTCCTCGTGCATCAGGTACGTGACGCGATCGCGCGTCACGCCGGCAGTCGGCTCAACCACCGAAATCCGCTTTCGCGAGAGCCAATTGAGAAGCGAGCTTTTCCCCACATTGGGGCGACCGACGATCACAACTTTGGGGACTGGCATACGCGTCACAGACATTCAAACCGGTTTTGCGGTGAAGCGCAGCCGAGCCTGTCTACGAACGATGCCCGGCTGCGCTTCACCGCTGAACCTGGCAAAGCAAAGAAACAACAGCAACCTTCATTTTACGTGGTTACGGCGTTCGTTTACAGTGGGTCGGAAATTCAACCGACTTCGAGGTGCCCGCTTGCCGACTGCTTTTACCGACGAACTGATGCGCTGGGGCCCGCAAAAGACGGGCGTTTCTTCTCCAACCCTGGCCGAATCGCAGGCCTATTGCCGGCAGTTGGCGACGACACATTACGAGAACTTTCCGATCGTCTCGTGGCTTTTGCCTCGGGCCCTGCATCAGCATTTCTACAACATTTACGCCTATTGTCGCTG
>JAGVKR010000780.1 GCA_020050375.1 Planctomycetales bacterium | reverse complement strand
GCGGAGGCTGCTCGAACGATTCGGCCCGCGCGGCAGCCGCCGCGGATTGAGTGCCCGGGTGCCCGTCGCGTGG
Organism: Planctomycetales bacterium; assembly: GCA_020050375.1. Lineage (GTDB taxonomy): Bacteria > Planctomycetota > Planctomycetia > Planctomycetales > Planctomycetaceae > SIAF01. The sequence goes on along the minus strand of JAGVKR010000780.1, from coordinate 2,957 downwards.
CGACGGTTTGCCGCAAGGCGTCTCATGGCATCGCCGTGGTTTTCACGGCACGTGCTGATCGAGCGGTGGTTTCTGCATCTCGATCAGCCGCCGCTCGCCGTCGCCGCCAAACGCCGCTTGAGCTCGGAAATCGCCTCGTGATAGACGTCGAGGACCCTTCCCTTTTCGACGTCGTCGCCGAATATGGCCGTCTCCGAAACCTGCCGCGCCGCGCGCTCAACTTCGGCCAGCAAGTCTCGCGCAGCCGTGGGATCGAAAATCGGCCGTCCGGCGATTTCCACGTACACGGGGCTTGTGTGACTGAAGATCGGCTGGCCGAACTCGTTCTGTGCGACCGATTCCGCCGGCGCCGGATCCCCCTTCACGGCCGGAGGGGGAGTCCGCAGCGCGAGCCAACCGGACGAAGTCATGTCGATCGTCCAGTGGGCCGCCGCCTCGAAATGACCGTCGACCGCCCGACTGGCGGCTGTCCGTACGACGATGCCATCACGAAGCAGTTCGAGCTGCCGAAAGTTGACGCGGCCCAGTCCTTTGGCCGTGATCTCGACGCCGCTGCGCGCGGGGAGCCGAATCGTATCCCCCGAGGATTTTCCGGCGACGGTGAATTCGAGCAACGGACCGTTGGTGATGTAACTTTTTCCGGCGGAAAGCGATTTGAGCCAGGACCGGGCAGTCGGCATTTCGGAGACCGGCGCATAGACGCGGGCGAAGTCGTAAATGAACCAGTCGGTGCCGGTCGAAAACGGGACTCGAAAACCAGCATTCAGAAAGCGGTAGAAGCTGTCTTTGTAGCTGCCGTGCGCGCCACCGTCGAAAATATTCTGCGCATCGAGCCGCCCCAGCACCCAGTTTGGAATGTGCTCCAGTCCCCAGCGATTGTGGCACCAAATGGCGGTCGCGCCGTCGCGGCGCGCCGTGTCGATCCCCCGCTGGACCGGGAGACCGTCGGTGCCGACCTTCATGATCCCCGGGCCGATGCTCACCGGCAGCACAAGCTTGCGCAGATTGAGCAGCATCACGTGCCCGTAGCCTTCGCCCTGCGCGGCAAAGTTGTGGCGATGCTCTTCGCCGTTTCCGTACGCGACACTTGATCGCTCGGCCAGTTGCGCCAGATCGGCCTGCGTGTAGCGATTTGTGATGTAATCCTGATCGGCGCCGGCCCGTTCGAGATATGAAACGAACAGCAGGTCCAACCCGTCGGCGGCAGGCACTTCGCGCAGGTAGCGATCGGCTTTGTCGCGAGGAAGCTTCATCAGATGCAGGTGCGTGTTGGCCGATCGCAGGCCGAGCGACGACGCCCGGTAGAAGCGCTTGAGCGGGACGCGCACCGTTTGCTCGCTCTTTCCCGTCAGATCGAGCGTCAGGCGGACCTCTTCGGTCTCGAGCCCGGCAAAGGCCGTCACTGTCAATGGCTTGCGCGGCAGCGAAAGTTTGACGGCTTCCGAACCGGGGACGACCGACCAGCGATGGATCGGAAGCTCTCCTTCCAACCCCAGCCCCCGGGGGAGGAGCTCCGGCGGATCGATCCGTTCTCCGCGGGCATCGTCAAGCCGGATCAGGCCGGCGAGACGTTCGCCGGTCTGCGCGTCGTGCAATTCAAGCGTCACCGCGCAACGGCGTTCCTCCGCCGGCTGGCTCCAAAGCGTCGCGCCGAACACAAAGAGGCAGATGACGGCCAGCAGCGGTCGCGCCACGCATGGCGATCGCAAAAGCACGTCTCGGTGATATCGGCTGATCATTTGAGTTCTGCTCCCTTACATCCGGACCCGCCGCCAGATCGCTCTACGAACACCCACCGAATTGGCGCGGCGCGCATGAGCCAGCCAGGCCTTAATCGAAGCGCCCACCAGTGAACCATCAAATCCTCGATTCGCCTTTAACCATCGCCATGTCCGCAACCGGGCGTTGAACCGCCGGATCGACGACTGCTGTAAGCGGCGACCGGAACGGCTCAGGATAAGTCCCAGGAACTTCAGTTGCCGGCTGCACGGGCGCAATTGAGTCTTCTTGGGATGCAATGTCAACCGCTGGCCAGCCATGAATTTTTGCAATTCCGCAAACCAATTCCACAGGGATTCCTTGTCAGGCCCGAATAAAACCATGTCGTCGGCGTAGCGGACATAGCCGGGCACGCGCAGCACTTCCTTGACAAAGTGATCGACCTGGTCCAACAGCACGTTGGCGAAAAACTGGCTGGTGAGGTTGCCGATCGGCAAGCCGGTCGGGCGCAATAACGAAAACAAGTCGTCACCCGGGAAATATCGGGGAGTCGCTTCGTCGGCGAGCACTCCGGCCCCGGAGGCCACGATCTGCTCGATCAACGCCATCAGGCGCTCGTCCCTGATCGTCCGCCGCAGAATTCGCAGCAGGATCTCGTGATCGACGTTCGGAAAAAATCGGACGATGTCAGTCTTCAGGTAATAGTCATAACGGTGCATGTATTGCTGTGCCCGATCGACCGCCCGGTGCGTCCCCTTCCTGCGGCGGCAGGCGTAGCTGTCATAAATGAACTTGCTCTCGAAAATCGGCTCCAGGATGCGGACGACCGCATGGTGCAGCACGCGGTCACGGAATGGAGCGGCGCTGATCTTGCGCCGTTTGGGATCGACGATGAAGAAATTCCGGTACGGTCCGGGACGGTAGCCGCCGTCCTCCAGCTCGCGGAGCAGATTGAGCAGATTGCTCTCCCACGCGTAATCGAAGGCAGCAGCGTCTGGGTCGTAGCGCTTCCGTCGCCGGCATTTCCGGTAAGCGGCCTGCATGTTCTCCCAGGAGATGAACGTGGGCCACAGACCGGCGTAACTCTTGACCATGCTTTATCCCTCGCCGGAAATCTGTCCAACCCCCCCAAAAAATGGCGGGCGGGGACGTTCGCCGATGGCTACCAGCCCCCGCCCGCCGCTGCGGCTTCGGCCCCGTCGCCCGATTGCTGCTCGCCATGAGCGGCGATCCCTGCT
>JAGVKR010000639.1 GCA_020050375.1 Planctomycetales bacterium | reverse complement strand
GAGTAGTCGAAATGCGACGTCGTTTTGTCTTCCCCCCGACAGGCGTCGGCCCAGGATGTGTAGTGATTGCGGGCGGGGACTACGGGAATCTTGAAGTCGGCGAATTTTTCCTGTGGGAACAATTGCGGCATCGCCACGTGAGGAATCACAAGCGTGCCCGCATCGCCCAGCAAGACCGAGCCCGAAACGGGAAGCGCGTACTTCTCCGGCAACCCGAGTGCCTCGCGCGGCGGGAACTTCCCTTCGCCGTCGTACCAGGTGATCTTGATCGTCTTACCGGCCGTCAGATCGGTGCCGGGGAATTCGTAGAAGACCGTCGACCACTTCGTCCAAACTTCGCGGTTGAGCGGCGGCGCATCGGCGCGAATCGTGAGCGGAGCCGTCAGCTTCAAGGCCATAAAGACAGGGTCGAGGATGTGGCAGCCAAAGTCTCCCAGTTGGCCGTTGGAGAAATCCTGCCAGGCGCGCCAATTGAATGAATGGTAGATTTTTGGCAGATACGGCCGCTGGGGAGCGACGCCGAGCCAGTCATCCCAGTGGAGCGTCTCGGGAATCGGTTCGTTGCCGGTGGGCCGGTCGTCGACGAGCAGCCACGGAATCTTGCCGGCCTGCCACGAGTGAACCTCCCGGACCTTGCCGATCACGCCGTCGTGCACGAGCTTGACCGCGGTTCGGTACGCCTCGTGCGATTGAATCTGGTTCCCCATCTGCGTGACGACGTTGTACGTCTTGGCGGCCAACCGCATCTGCCGCGCTTCGAAAACGGTATGCGTCAGCGGTTTCTGGCACTGCACGTGCTTGCCGAGCTGCATCGCAGGGAGCGAGATCGGGGCATGCATGTGGTCGGGGGTCGAAACGATCGCCGCGTCGAACTCGCGTTGCTCGTCGAGCAACTTTCGCCAATCGGTGAAGCGTTTGGCCGACGGATATTTTTCCGCCGCCCGGCCGAGGAAGTCTTTCGATTCGTCGATGTCGCAAAGGGCGACGACCTGAACGTGCGGGCTCTCGGCGGTGGAGGTGAGGTCAGTCCACCCCTTGCCCCCCGTCCCGATTGACGCCACGCGCAACTTGCCGTTGGCGCCCAGCACCCGCGACCAGCTCGCGGCTGGAATCGACAAGGCCGCGCCGGCCACGGCAACCTGCTTCATAAATCGACGGCGGGACGTTCGAACAGGCATGAAACTGGCTCCGAGGGATGCTGACTCTTCTGGTGTGCTGTATCCAGTCTAGTCGAAGTCGCGACGCAAAACGACTCTGTCGAAACCGGGCAAGCCGGTGAAGACCGCTTCATGCCGATGCAAGACAAGCGGCGTTGCCCGGCCGATCTGCGGGCGGGCAACGCCGGCGAAGCTTCGCAACGCGTGCTCACGTGATGTGCGCCCCGCGCGCCTCGACGTAGACGGCGTACAACGACTGGCTGCCGGTCATGAACAGGCGATTGCGCTTCGGGCCGCCGAAGCAGACATTGCTGCAAATCTCGGGCAGCAGGATCTGCCCGATGCGGTCGCCATTGGGGGCGAAGACATGGACGCCGTCGTAGCCGTGACCAACCCAGCCGGCGCTGGCCCAGACGTTGCCGTCGACGTCGGCCCGAATCCCGTCGGCGAAGCCCGCCTTGCCGTTCAGCTCCATCGAGACGAACTCACGTCCTTTGGTCAGCTTGACGCCGTCGACGTCCCACACTTTGATGTTCCGCGGCGCGTTTTCGTAGTGCGATGCGCCGGTGTCGGCGACGTACAGCTTTTTGTAGTCAGGCGAGAAACAGAGTCCGTTCGGCTTGAAGATGTCGTCGGCAACCTTGTCGAGCTTGCCGGTTTTGGGGTCGATCCGGTAGATCGCTTCCTTGATCTCCAGGTCCGCCTTGTGCCCTTCATAATCGAGGAGGATTCCGTAGCCGGGGTCGGTGAACCAGATCCCGCCGTCGGGATGAACGACCGCGTCGTTGGGGGCGTTGAGCGGTTTTCCCTGCCACTGGTCTGCCAGAACGGTGACTTTGCCCGAATGCTCGTACCGGACAACGCGACGATTGTCGTGCTCGCACGAGAGCTGTCGGCCTTCCCAGTCGAACGTGTTGCCGTTGCTGTTGCCGGCCGGGTTGCGAAACACACTGACGTGCCCGTCGTCATTGAGCCAGCGGAGCTGGACGTTGTTGGGAATGTCGCTCCATAGCAGATACTTGCCGACGCCGTTCCAGGCCGGCCCTTCGGCCCACAGCATCCCCGTATGCAGCCGTTGGATCGGCGTATTGCCGATCTTGTACTTCGCAAACCGCTTGTCGAGGACGACGATATCCGGATCGGGGTAGCGTGTCGGCGCGGCGTGCGGACCATACTGGCGGCGCGACGTGTCCTGGGCGAGGGCCGTGCTCCCGAATGCGGCGGCCGCGGCGGCGAGAAACGACCGACGCGCTATGCGGGTCGTCGATTCAGCAGCGGCAGGAATAGGAGATTCGGTCGGCAAGCTGTTGCTCATGGCGGATGGTCCTGTTGGGCTGATGGTGATCCGGGCGAGTCGTCGACGACGGGGATGGCGCGAGGCACGTAAGACGAACGACTCCTCCTCTCCGCTCCGTACCAATCCCGTCAGGAAGACCTACAATACACCTCCTGCCACGACCGCTCAACGCTCGCACAGGGTGTTCGTCGAGCCCGAGTACCTCTGACTCGCATCGAGCGTGCCTTTTCGCCGCCCACTACCATCGCCGAACATTCCGGAGACGCCCCCATGCCGCCGAATTCCGCTCAGTCCTCTGGAGCACTCATCTGGCGAAACGTGTTGTCGCTCGACTCCGAGCGGCACGTGATTGGCGGCACACCCGAAGAGCTTCGTCGGGCGATCGCCCGGGGGGCCGACCTGCGAATCTATTCCGAGTTCTACCACGACGAGCATATCGACACGGATTCGGCTAATCACGAGCTGGTCCAGGAATCGATGGACATGCGGGGGACATACCTCATCGACGACCGCTGGGCCGCTGGTGTTTTGACGCTCCGCCAACCAGTCGAGTTGCCCGACCGCTTCGGGCCGCGGCCGTCGCTGTCGCTGTTCCTCTACAACGAAGACGGCCAGCAGGCGATCGCGCGCCCCATGCTCGACGGGCCGCCAATTGTCGGTCCGGGTGGGGCCTCGCCCCCGGCCAACCACAGCCGGATGCCCAAATACCACGAGCTCGACCGCTGGGACGATTCGACCAACGCCCCTTCCAGCAATTTCATCTACGCGTTCGAGAGGCTCCGGTATTTCGTCCGCGAGGATTGGCGCGAAGTTCTGCACCACCGCAGTGATGGTGAGGTCGTCTCCGGCTCGATTGATGACTTGGCCGAAGCCTTTCGCTCAGGGGCCGAATTCAAGGTGGGCGTTCGCAACCTGTGCGCCGACCTGGCTGCGGAGGACGGGCCGGCGCTGCCGCACGAAGTCTTCATCCAGCTCGGGTCGTGCTACTACTACACGCGGCAAAAGCTGTTCATCGCCGGCGCCCATCCGGTCCCCCGCGTCCGCCCGGCGGTTCCGCTTCGCTATGGCCCTCGGGGCTGGGATTACACCTGGCTCCTCCTCCGTACGGACGGGCAGGTCGCCTCGATGATCTATGATCCGTACACGTTGACGCCGCGACGGGCATTCGGACGTCATGAGCTGCGGTGGCTCTGTCGCTAGCGGGGGGGCACACCGTTGTTGGACACACCGTTATTGGACGGTGGATCGGACACGCGCGGGGCGGTATGCTGAACCACTATGACGCCGATCGCCCGCGAGCATCTCGAACTGACGCGACGATACTTTCTCAAGCTCGGCGCTGCAAGCGCCTGCGCCCTGCCGAGCTTGCCACTCCTCGCGTACGACAACGCCATTGCCAAAGAAGCCCTCGCTGCCGCGATCGCGAAGCTGGAATACCTCACGACACAGGATTCCTTCGGCACGGTCGAGCGCGGCGATCCGTTGCCGTACACGCATCCCCCGGAAAAACTCCGCGAGATCGGGTTGGTGCGCGAAACGTGGAAGCTCGAAGTGGTCGGCGATCCGGCGGCTCCGCCGAAGTTCGAGGCGTCCCTCTCACGCGAACTGGGCACGGCGCTCGACTGGGGCGGCCTGATGACGTTGGCGGAAAAGCACGCCGTGCGTTTTCTCAAGATCATGACCTGCAACAACGGCGGATCGCCGCTGGGAATGGGACTCTGGGAAGGGGTTCCACTACGAACGGTGATCTGGCTGACCAAACCGCAGGCCGACATTCGCCGCGTCTTCTACTACGGCTATCACAACGACGATCCCAAGCAGCTTTTTCAAAGCTCGCTGCCGATCGGGCGCGTACTCGAAGATCCGCCGGGGGGGGATCCCGTCATTCTGTGTTACAAGCTGAACGGCGAATACCTGTCGGGGAAGCGGGGAGGCCCGGTGCGGATGATTGTTCCCGACGCGTATGGCTTCAAATCGGTCAAGTGGCTGACGCGCGTCGTTTTGACGAATGCTCCCGCCGCGAACGACACGTATGCCTCGGGAAACAACGACATCGACAGCCAGATGAAAACTTTCGCGCGCTTCGTGTCGCGACCGGCGAAGGTCAAGGTGGGAGAAGCGGTGCCTGTGACGGGAGTCGCGCAGGTGGGAATCTCGGGACTCACCCGGGTCCAGTATTGGCTCTCCCCGCAGGAGGTCGAATGGCCGGCCGACGATCCCTACTTCACGAAGGCCGACTGGAAGGACGCCGAATTGCTCGCGGCGCCCGAGAGCTGGGGCGGGGGACTGACTGAGGGAAAACTGCCGGCCGGAACGCTCGGGTTTGACGCCGCGACCGGAAGGCCGCTGACATGGCCGATGCGGAACACACTGGCGCATTGGGCCGTGCTGATTTCGGGTGTGGCTGCCGGCAAATATGACCTGCGATGCCGGACGATCGACGCCAACGGGATCGCACAGCCGCTGCCGCGCCCGTTCCCGAAATCGGGGCGCAACTCGATCGAACAGATGCCGCTGACGGTCGAAGAGGGATAATCCCTTCGATCCGCCAGCCGGGATTCTGCGGACGCGCCGCGCCAATCGGTACGAGCGGAACTCGTTCGAACGATCCTTTGGAGCATATCTCGGTGGAGCGGGGGAACTTTCCCTTTCTCTGTTGCCGTTCGTCCATTCCACGTCGCTCTGTTTTGACAGGCACCGAAACCTGAACCATGTTGTCTGTATCTCATTTGTATTTCGGACAACAACAGGGCGGGCCACAACGTCGTTCGGCAGGGGCGCTTCGCGCGAACGAACGGTCTGCGACGAAGGAACACCCTTGGATACGTTCACCGACGGCGCTTGGACGGTCGCCCAGATTGTATTCGTCAACGCGGTTCTCTCGGGGGACAATGCCCTCGTCATCGCCCTGACATCGCAGCAGCTCCCGGCCGGAATGCGCAAAAAAGCCGTGCTCTGGGGAAGCTCGCTGGCGGTGCTCCTGCAGGTGGCGTTCTCCATTCTGGTCGGACGGTTGCTCGAAGTCCCCGGTCTGCGGCTGGCGGGGGCCCTTGCGCTGATTCTGATCGCGCGCAAGCTGATCGGCGAAGCCCGCGAAGAGGCTCGCGAAGCCCGATCGATCCAGAGTGTGACGGGCGCCGTCCTCACGATCCTCATCGCCAACCTGGCGATGAGTCTCGACAATGTGCTCGCCGTCGGGGCCCTGAGCCGCGGCGTGCCCGGACTGATCGCCCTGGGAATCGGGGTGTCAGCCGTCATGCTGCTGGTCGCCAGCGCCGTGATGATCGCGATGATCGAACGCTACCGTTGGGTCACACTGGCGGGAGCGGGGCTCCTGTCTTGCACGGCAGCCGGAATGCTCTGTGACGAGCCGCTCTTGGTCGGCGCCACTGACCAGGCAGCCGAAGCTTCGGTCCCAAACTCGGCGGAGCGGGAGCAGTTGGCAGATCTTTCGTCAGTTGTCGCGAATCCGCCGCAGCAACTGATTACGGCGACGGCCGATTCTGCCACCGGCCGGCTGACGCGGAGCTGGTCGTTTGCCGTGTACGGCATGGCCTTGAGCCTGTGTTTCGGCAACCTCCGCTGGTGGGGCGCGATTCGACGCTTCGAGCGCGAACGCGAGGCGAGCCTTGTCGAAGGGGAACCGTTTTACGTTCAGGTGTGAAGGAGTGCGGGTCATTTCGAATGGCCCAAGGACCGCTCGCAAATTGGAGTGTTGGCGTCAGCCAACACGGCGTGATACTTCGTGTGGACTAACCCACATTGCGCACCATTGTCGTCGGGCAGGCGAAGTGGGCGGAGGACTGCCGCCGGTGAATT
>JAGVKR010000055.1 GCA_020050375.1 Planctomycetales bacterium | reverse complement strand
CGCCTTCGAGCGCGCCGTTTTGCTGGCGGGTGGCCGAGGCGACTCGTCGGCCATCAGCAGCGTGCCTGCCACGGGAATCGCCGCCGCCTGCAGGACCTCGCCGGTATCGTCGTTCTGCAGAAAGGCCACCAGGTGCAGGGCCTTGAAATCGAGCGGCTTGGATTCGAATTGCTTGGCCATCTGGTTCTCGATTTTCGACAGCGACTGGGTGAGCTCGGCTTTGAGCTTGGCCAGATCGACTTCCCCCTCAAACGCCAATTGACCCTTCTCGGGCTCGATTCCGTCCGGGCCGCCCGGCATGGCCCGAACGATCATCTCGTGATGACGGATTCCGTTGCCGGCCATGAAGGGGATCTTGTCTTCGGCCAGCACCAGCCGCAAATGGACGTCTTCCGGAAACGTCTTCAATCCGGAGGCTTTCGCCGAGATCGCGATCTTTCCATTGTCGGCTTTCGCCGAAAGTTCGAGCTTCAGGTTTGTTTTTTCGGCGAGAAAGGGCTCGATCGCCTTTTGCAGGCGGCGATAGATTCCGGGAACCTGCGGCATGAACCCCCCCACACCGGGAAAGAGCTTGCCGTTGATGTAGATCATCGGAGTTCCCTCGGCCTCGTAAGCCGAATAGCGTTCGGCAGTGTCGTCGTTGGCCAGCGGATCGGGGGCAGGTGAATGCTGGTGATAGCGCAGAACAATCACCTCGGATTTTGCGTATGTCGCCTCGAGGGCGATCGTCGCCACATCGGCCCCGACGCAGGGAGGGCATGCGCTGCCGGTGAGCAACTCACACAGGACGACCCGATTTCCCTCGCCGGCCTTTCGAGGCGGCTGAGCCGGTCCGGGGATGGCTGCCAGGCGCTTTTCGTAAACCTCTTCCAGATAGTTCGGCAGCCCTTTCAGATCGCCGTTTTTTTCCTTCCACAATCGGGCCAGCGTCCGGCTGGGAAGCTGCTCTCGCGGGAATTTCTGCTCTCCCTGCGACAGCGACCGGACGAGCACCCCCTCCATCATGGGGAGCGCCGAAATGTCGGCGAAGTAGGCGATGGCCCCGTCGATGTCTTTGTTTTGCTGGGAGATCTGCGCGAGCATCCAACTGAGCTGAGCTTCGAAAGGGTATTTGCTCTGGAGTTTTTTGAAGTATTCCACCCCCTCCACCAGTTGACCGCTGGCCATCATCCGCGAGCCGATTTCGGTTCGAATCAGCAGATCCCAATGAGGGGGCGCGTCGTCGGTCAACAACTTTTCGGCGGCCTTGAGGTACTCGAGCGCCAGATCGGTGGAGACATTGGCCCGAGACAATTCAACCCCCAGATCGATATAAGCGCGCAATTCGAGCAATGGACTCCATTTGGCAGACGCCTGGAGAAAGGCTTCGCCCAGCTTCGCGAATTTTGCCCGGTCATGATCCTGCCTGGCTGCCAGTTGAATCATCATCTGGTAAGCCTCCAGCGCCAGTGAGCTCTCGGGATAGCGACGGACGAACTTGAGCAAGGGCTCGTAAGCTTCGTCTTTCTGCGAGCTGGCTTCATTGAACTCATCGCGGCCGGCAGTCTTTTGCGGCTCGTCTGCCTTCGGCAGCTTGTCCGCATTGGTCGGCGCGAGCCAGGCGGCGGCAATCATATCCGTATCGTCGATTACCAGTGCCCCGCGAGCCTTTCCCTGATCGAGCTTGCCTCGGAATTCCCAGGTGCCGTCGTCGACCAAAAACACCAGCCGCGCTTCGGTGTCGGTGATCGCAAACTCCTTGAGCGTCGAGGCGTCCATGCCCTGCGAAGCTTCGACGAATCGGGCCTGATAGGCGCCCTTGTCGTCTTTCGTGACGTCGATGAGCCAGACCGGGCGATCCAATCCCAGGCGACTCATGATCACCATCCACTTGCCGGCCAACGTTTCCCGAGCGGGCCCGGCGTCACCACCACCGACCAGTTCAGCGAACTTCGTCAGCGAGACTTCTTCCTGCACTTTGCCGTCGACCAGGATTTGAACTTTGTCGTTGTCGATCGGCAATTCGACGACGCCCGAGTTGATCCAGCCGGCGCCGGTCGCGTTCTTCGTCAGCAGAAAGACGTACTGTTTGCCGGCTTTGTAGCGCGGGTATTTTTCCTTATCGCCGCTGTTCGTAATTCGAGCCAGCTTTCCCACCGTTCCCGCGCCGCGGAGCACGCTTTTGATCTCCACCAGAAACTGCTCGCCGCCGGGAGCATCGATGTCCTTTTCGGGCGTCGCGATCAGAATTCGTCCCGCTTTCGCAACGTGGGCCGACAGGGTGTCGGCGGCGTCTTTCGGGTCGGCCGCAGCCACCGAACCCAGCGCCAATAAGCAAAACGCCAAACCGGCGATCATTCCCGTTGAAGTCTTGCGAGCACCCATCGATCGATCCTTTCGAGTGTACCGGAATTCGGCGCTAGGATTCACCAGCGAAGCCCCCCATCGGCGGCGTCGAGCCGAGCCATCCGCTGAGGTGATTGTAGCGAATTCGTTCATTTCGCGAATACGAGAATAGCTGACTTCTCCAAAGTCTCCTACGCCAAACTCTCTCTCCACGTTGGATTTCCGTCCCATTGACCATCCCCCGCCGAGCACCGATAATGGATGTTTCGAACACCGGGAAAACAGCCGTTGGGGAAGCGCCGTCGCAACCCGCAGGCCTTTCCGTCGATCGGTGGCGAAACACCGCGAACAGGTTCAAGAATTGCGACCTCCCCCCGCGTCGGTCGGATGGATCGCTCCGTGGACTCGTCGGCTCTCCCTGTGGAGTCATCATGTCCGGCTGGTTGACGACCGCAACAAATGCGTTTCGCAAAAAAGTCGATGCTCCAGCGCAGACATTCGAGATCCGCTGCGGCTGCGGGAAAAGCCTTTCGGGCGAGCGGACGCGTGCGGAGCAAACCGCGACTTGTCCGGCGTGCAAATCGGCGCTGTTCGTCCTGCCGGCCAGCGTGTACCCGATTCCGCGGTCTCCCGTGCAGAAGAAGGTTGTGCGGGCGCCTCGCCCTGACGAGGAGGACGAGACCAGCGCCACCGCAACGAAGTCGACGAAACCCGATCCCGCCGACGTCGGCGGTCCCCGGCGTCGTCCGCGATCGTCGGCGGCACCGTCCCGGGTGGCGACGGCCGCGCCCGAGCCTTCATTCGCCGAGCGCGTGCAGCAGGCGTTTGAGCCGGCAAACCTCGACCGCTTGCGTCGCAAGCTGCTGACTCCCCTGCGGCTGGTTCTGCTCGGCGTAGCGCTGGTCATTGTCGCCACGATTTGGTGGATCGGCCACCTTCGCGCCCTGGATCGAGCGCGCGACACACTGGCTTCGGTTCCGCGACAGGCCGAAGAGTCGCTGCAGGAAGGCGACGCCCCGGAAGCCGCTCGGAAGTTCGCTCTCCTCCGTCATGCCGTCGATCTCCTCGGCCGCGACGATCCTCAATCGCGACGCTGGCGCCAACTGGCCCGCGAAACAGCCGCGATCGCCGATCTGGCGGCGGCGCCGCTCCACGACATTCTGCTGGAGGCCGCCGAGGCGCCCGACAGAAGCGCGTGGGCCAACCAGTTTCGCGTCAATTACCGGGATGGCTGGGTGCTGATCGATGCGCCCGTCAGCCGCGCGACCGACGGGTCGGACACAGCCCGGCTGACCGTCGATTTTCCCCTGGTTGTCGGTGAGCATCTGGGGCGACTGGTTGCGGAACTTCCTGCTCTCGAACCGGCCGTGGCGGCCGATGGTTCGGCACGGCGGGTGATCTTCGCCGCGCAGCTCGCCGACTGCCGGCTGGAATCGGGCCCCGACCCGATCTGGCGGATTGAGCTGCGTCCCGAGACCGGCTTTCTCTGGACCGGCGCCGAGACGTATCAGGCGCTGGGGATGCCGCCCGACGAGAGCTCGTCCAAAACCCTCGCCGGGCAGGCGCAACTCCTGGGGATCGAGCCATGACTCCCCACAGGAACTCGAACGAAATGTCGCGATCGCTCCGGCGTTCGCGTTCAATTCGCCGCTCGTGGTTTTGCGCGCTTTTGCCGTTGGTCGTCCTGTTGCTGCTGCTTTTCACGGCGTCGGCCCGCGCCGAAACGCTTTCGGTTCCGGAGCTGAATGACAAAGTCGAGCAGTGGCGCGCTGGCAGGAAGGTCCCCCCTCCCGTGGTGTATCAGATCGAGGGGCGGGCGACGCCCATCAGCCGGCACCGCCTGCAATTCAGGAACTGCAAGTTGATGTTCGAGTCGGCGGCGGACCTGAACGATCCCACGCGGCGCAACGCCAACATGGAAGTCTCCGGCATGGTCATTCGCAACGAGCAGACCGGAGCCTATTCGTTTCAGGTGGAGTCGGCGCGCGAGCTGCCGACCGATCTCGAAACCTTCTTCGAAAAGCGCCGCGAGCTCCGCCGGGAACCGCCCGAAAAATGGCACGCGCTCGGCGAATGGGCCAAAGAGCGCGGCGAATTCTACAAAGACCCCGAGCTATTGGCCCGCAGCGAAGAAGCGTACACGCATGCCCTCGATCTCGAACGGCAGTCTCTCGCCCGCGAGAACCCGCAGGGACTCCTGCTCCTCGCCGAGAAGGCCCGCAAATTGCGCCTTCCCGACAAGCTCGCGGAGGATTTGCTGCACGAGGGGCTGTCGATCGAATGGCGCAACGCCCGCCGGCAGACCGGCGCCGACCTGAACGACCTGCTGAAGCGGATCGCCGAGCGAATGCCCGGCGCCACCAAGGCCTTGACCGAGCCTGAAACCGAATTGCAGCGGGCCTATTTTGACTCGCCGCGCGAGACGTACCTGGCCGCCGATTCCGCGACGCGGCGCAAGCTGCATCGCCTGCTGTACGCCGACCTGCTCCTGCGGACAATCACCCCCGAGCTCGCCGCCGATGGCAGCAATGGTTTCGCCGTTGCCGAGAAGCTCAAGCGGCTGATTCCCGAGCAGCATGCGTTGGCGGAAAGTTACCGCGACAAGGCGCTCGCCGCCCGCGCCAAAGAGATCGAGACCCTGACGAAATCGGAGCTGCTGGCGCTGTCCGAGCAGTATCGCGACCGCGAGCAGCCGGAGGTCGCCGAGCACCTGGTCGAATCGTGGCTGATGCTGCGCCAGCGGCGGCTCGAACCTGACGACACCGAAGGGTTGATCGAGCTGACCGACGAATTTCGCAACCTGCTGAAACGGAACGACCGCGCCGATCGACTGCTGATCGATGCCTGGAAGAAAAATCCCAGGGCGACCGACCTTGCCGAGCGGTTACAGCAGGCCGGCTATCGTCTTTTCGAGGGAACGTGGATGTCGGCGGCGGAATACAACGCCCGCCCCGAAGGTCAGTTGGAACAGGCTATTCGCACGGGCCGCATCGAAAAGGGGATGACCGCCGGAAGCGTCCGCCGCAGCCTGGGAGAGCCGCAACGATTGGCCCGCGCCGCGACGTCGGGCGAAATCACCGAAGTCTGGACATACGACTCCGCGGCCACCACGCGGCTGACGGTGCGCCTCAAGCGCAACCGCCGCCAGTCCGAGCTGACCGTCGTCGACGTGTCGCAAACGGCCGAGTCGCGTTGATGACCAGCGACGCTCAGCTCAGTGCGCTTGAAAGTCGCGATCGAATCGACGGTCGCATTCCGCTCGTAGTGTTGGCTTCAGCCAACACGAAAGAACATTTCGTGTGGACTGAAGTCCACACTACAAATCTTCACTCACCGTCATCGCCATCGGTTTCGGATTCGGCTTCGATGCCGGTCAAGGTCGGTTGCTGCCCCTGCATCTCGGCGAGAAACCGCGACGGGATCGACATGCGGCGTTTGCCCCATTTCACCCGGCACTCGGCGCGGGTCAGCGTGAGAAAATCACGGGCCCGCGTGATCCCCACATAGCACAGCCGGCGCTCTTCCTCGACGGCCGATTCGGTGTCGCCGATCGAGCGTTTGTGTGGCAGGAGCCCCTCTTCCATCCCCACCAGGTACACCCGGTTGAACTCCAGCCCCTTGGCGCTGTGCAGCGTCATGAGCTTGACGCCCCGCTCGGTGAGCTGGTCGTCCTTGTCTCCCTCCTCGTCGCGACCGGTCAGGGCCGATTCTTCGAGGAAACCGACCAGCGATGGGTCTCCGTTGCGCTCGGCGTACTGCGTGACGGCCTGCACCAGCTCGCCGAGCATCGCCGCCCGCATTTCCTGCTGCGCGGGTTCTTTGTATTGCCGGTCGATCTCGGCCTCGTAGTCGATCTCGGCGATCAGCTCCTCAACGATCGTTGCCAGCCGGCGGGGGTTGGCTGCGCATTTCGCCTGGTAGCGCTCGACGAGGTCGCGGAATGCCGAGAGCGCTTGGGATGTATTCGGCGACAACTCGCCCGCGGCGATCATTTCGGGGATCACCCGCCACACCCGGCTCCCCTGTTGCACGGCCCGGGCCACCAGTTTTTCGACCGTTCCCGCGCCGATCCCCCGCGCCGGCACGTTGATGATCCGCAACAGCGAAATCTCGTCTTCCGGCCGGACGAACACCCGCAGGTACGAGAGCAGGTCTTTGATCTCCTTCCGATCGAAGAACGACATGCTCCCCAGGATCACGTATGGGATTTTATTGCGGCGCAGCTCGGTCTCGAACACCCGCGGCTGCTCGTTCGTGCGGAACAGGATCGCCACATCTCCCGGTTCGACGTTTTTCGTCTTGATGATCCAGGCGATTTCACGAACCACCTGCTCGGCCTCGATCTGCTCGTCGGCATGCTCCTGAAAACGCACGCTGTTGGTCGAGGTCTTGTGGGCCACGAGCCGCTTGTCGTGACGGTCGCGATTGTGGCGGACGAGCGTGTTGGCCAGCTCGAGAATCTGGTCGGTGCAGCGGTAGTTGTCGACGAGGCGAATGATCTTGGTTCCGGGAAACATCTGCGGAAACGCCAGGATGTGCTTCACCTCGGCCCCGCGCCAGCCGTAGATCGACTGATCGTCGTCCCCCACGACGCACAGATTCTTGTGGGGACGAACCAGTGCCTCGATGAGCGTGAACTGCATCGCGTTGGTGTCCTGATACTCGTCGATCTGCACCTGCTCGAACCGCGACTGATGCCGGGCCAGCGCCGCCGGATGCCCCTCGAACAGTTGCTGCGTGAGGAACAACAAATCGTCGAAATCGACCGACGCGCTCGCCCGGAGATGCGTCTGGTATTTGCGATACGCGGCGGCGGCGAGAAAATCGAAGTCGTTCTCGACGTGGTCGCGGGCATCTTCAGGGTGAATTCCGCCCATTTTCCAGCGGCTGATTCGGGACAGAAGGTCTCCCGGCCGCAGATTTTTCTCCGAGACGCGAATGTCGCGGAGCGCAGTGCGGGCCAGCGACTCCTGGTCGCCGCGATCGCAGATGGCGAAATCGGCCGGGTAACCGAGGGCCGTGATCTCCTGCCGGAGAATCCGCACGCACAGCGCATGAAACGTGCAAACCAGCGGGCGCTTGGGGAGCGATTTTCCCAATAGAAGTCGCGCGCGCTCCTGCATCTCGCGCGCCGCCTTGTTGGTGAACGTCACCGAAAGGATCCGATCGGCGGGCGTGCGATGGCGGATCAATTCCGCCATGCGATACGTGATCACGCGCGTCTTGCCCGAACCGGCGCCGGCGAGAATCAACAGCGGCCCCGACAACGTGCGGACCGCTTCGCGCTGCGCGGGATTCAGCTCTGCCAGTCGGTCCATGGTCATTCGGCGAGATTCGCGGCACTCCGGGAAATCATCGAGTTATCTATTGCCGATTGCCCGGCAGCCAAGATAATCAACGGCGTGGCGCCACGACGAATCGGGCTCGCGGTTCGCGGCGGGAGAGGGAGTTATAAGAGTCTTGTTGCAGGGTTGGCAAGCGGCGCCGTTGGATCGGCGTCGCAGCCAGACCGTGACGCGGCTCGGCGGTGACGTGGCAAGGAGACACGGATGAAACGGATTCTGTCCCTGATTCTGGCGGGCGGCAAGGGCGTCCGCCTCGAGCCCCTCACGCGCGATCGCGCGAAGCCCGCCGTCCCTTTCGGCGGCGTCTACCGCATCATCGACTTCACGCTCTCGAACTGCATCAACAGCGGCCTGCGGCAGATGCTCGTGTTGACGCAATACAAGGCGTCCAGCCTCGACCGGCACATCAACCTCGGCTGGCGTTTTCTCTGCCGCGAGCTCGACGAGTTCATCGACATTCTGCCACCGCAACAGCGAATCGACGAGCACTGGTATCAGGGCACGGCCGACGCCGTCTATCAGAACATCTACAACATCGAGCGGTACAATCCCGATTATATCGTGATTCTTTCGGGCGATCACATCTACAAGATGGATTACTCCGAGCTGATTCGCGAGCACATCCACGCCGAGGCCGATGTGACGATCGGCTGCATTCCGGTGCCGATCGCCGACGGCGATCAGTTCGGGATCATGCACATCGACGGGCAGCACCGGGTGCTCTCCTTCAAGGAAAAGCCCCGGCACCCCGATCCGATGCCCGATGATTCCACCCGCTGCCTGGCGTCGATGGGCATCTACGTCTTCAACGCCGGCTTCCTGTTCGAGCAACTCTGCCGCGACGCCACACAGACCGACAGCCAGCACGATTTCGGCCGGAATATCATTCCCTCACTGATCGGGACGCACTCCGTGCGGGCGTTCCCGTTCCGCGACAAGAACACAGGCGACAGCCGTTACTGGCGCGATGTCGGGACGCTCGAGGCTTACTACGAAGCCAACATGGATCTTGTGGCCGTGCATCCGGAACTCAACCTGTACGACGAAAGCTGGCCGATTCGCACTTATCAGCCGCAGTCGCCTCCGCCGAAGTTCGTGTTTGCCGATGCCACCTCCCACAATCCGCGCATCGGGCAGGCGCTCGACAGTGTGGTCTGCTCCGGCTCGATCGTTTCCGGCGGACAGGTGCGGCGATCGGTCCTTTCCCCCAATGTGCGCGTGAACAGTTGGGCGACTGTCGAGGATTCGATTCTGTTCGACGGCGTCGATATCGGCCGCCATGCGAAGATCCGGCGCGCAATCATCGACAAAGGGGT
>JAGVKR010000338.1 GCA_020050375.1 Planctomycetales bacterium | reverse complement strand
TTTCATACATCTCTTTTTTGCTTTGAGGAATCAGCCATGACAACTCGTCTATCGTTCATTCGCAAATTGCGATCCGGTCCGTGGGCCCGCCGGAAGGGAAATATCATCGTTCTGAGTGCCGCGCTGATGGTCGTCCTGATGGGTTTCACGGCTTTCGGACTCGACATCGGCTACATCTCGATGGTGCGGTGTCAGTTGAATTCGGCCAGCGACGGCGCGGCCCTCGGAGGGGCATACGAACTGGCCAGCGGACTGGGGCCGGGAACCAACCCCTCGCAATCCACCGTCGCCAATGCGGCCAAAACGGCGGCGGTGAATGTGGCTGGATCGAATCGCGCCGGCGAGAAAAACAGCGTGCTCGTTAACTCGTCGGACAATATTCGGCTGGGGCGGAGAACCAACAACGGCTCGGGCTGGACGAACTCCTGGGGAACACAGCCGTACAACCTGATCGAGGTCAGCGCCATTCGCGGCTCGGCCGGATCGGGCAGCGGGGATGCCGCGTTGCCCCTGTTCTTCGCGCGCGCGCTGGGTCAGAGCACGGCGAATCTTTCGGTCACGTCACGGGCCGCACTGCTCCCGGGGATTGGATTCAAGGTCGTGACGAACCCGGGCACCGGCTATGCCCCGATCCTGCCGATTGCCTACGACCTGCCGAGCTGGAACGCGCTCAAGGCCGGGACGGGCAATGACGACTATTCCTACAACACCACGACCGGCGCGGTGACAGCCGGCTCGGATGGGATCAAAGAGATCGACTTGTACCCCTATGGCAACCAGTCGCTCGTTCCGGGAAATCGGGGAACAGTCAAGATCGGCGTGTCGAACAACAGCACCGCCACTCTGTCCGATCAGATTCGTTACGGCGTGAGCGATGCCCAGTTGAACGCCATCGGAGGAACGATCGAGATTCCGTCCGGCAGCTCGATCACGCTGGGGGGAAATCCCGGTTTGAGCGCGGCGATCAAGGATGACCTGACGGCGATCATCGGTCAGCCGCGGGCGATTCCGATTTTCAGCGCCGTCTCCGGTCCGGGCAACAACGCGCAGTTCACGATCGTGAGGTTCGTCGGGATTCGGATCCTGTTCGTCCAGCTCACGGGTGGAAACAAGCGCGTCATCGCGCAACCGGCGGTGGTCATCAGCGACACGGTTGTCGCCGGCAACGCGACGACTGCCAGCGACTACGTGTATACGAAGCCGAAGCTGGTGGAGTGACGGGATCACGGCGACGTGCAACCCCCCAACGATTTGATTGGGAGGAAGATGGTCGTGCGATGGTGTGATCTCTTACAGCGCGACGCGACCCCCCCTGCCCCCCCTTCCTAAGGGGGGATTTTTTTGGGACACATACACACAGGCAGTCGTCTGGCATTTTGCCAGGGGAGGCGGTTATGCTATGGGCCAGGGGAGCGCTCGCTCCCCGTGGTCGCACATCATCCCGCAGCCGGCGTTGCCTTTCATCACGGAGAGTTGCCCATGGTTCGGCCGTCACGAATCGTTATCCTTCTCGCGGCAGTCTGGTGCGGAATGCTCGGGATCGCCCGGGCCGACGGGTATCTCACTTCTGTCGGCGAGGGGGACAGCAAGATCCCGCTGATCGTCGTTCGCGGAACTCCCTACGAGATGGGGCGCAAACAGGGCGAGCTGATCAAAGAAGACGCCGGCAGGTTCATCAACGCCTTTTTGAAGCTGGTGCAGACGGCCGATCCGAAGCGCTTCTCGGATGCGAGCCTCGATGCGGCCTGGCAGGCGGTGACGCCGCACACCGATGCGCGGTTTCATGAAGAGCTGCGGGGTCTTGCCGAGGGAACGGGAGTTCCGCTCCGCACGTTGCAGCGGGCCCATGCGATGCCGATCGTCGCCGACTATTCGTGCAGCGGGATCGCTGCCTGGGGCTCGGCGACGCGCGACGGCCACCTCTATCAAACGCGGAATCTCGACTGGGACATGAACGTCGGCGCCCAGGACCATCCCCTCATCGTCGTTTACATTCCCGATCAGGGGATTCCGCACGCGAACATCACGTTCGCCGGTGCGATCGGCTCGAACACCGGCATGAACGCGGCGGGGATCGTCCTCTCCGAGATGGGGGATTCGCCGGCGGCCGACTATCCCTTCGATCTCGACGGGACGCACTTCACGACACTGTTCCGCAGCGTGCTCTACGACGCGGACGGGTTGGGGGCGACGGTCGATCTCTTCAAGTCGGCGCGGCGGATCAAGAAGTATCACTACGTGGTCGGCGATGGAAAGAACCGCCAGGCGGTCAAGATGCTGGCCCACGCGCCGAACCTCGTCGTCTGGAAGGACAACGACCCCACGGATGAGCTGGCCCCCAAAGTCCGTCGCGACCTCGTCTATCAGGACGAAGGCCGCGGCGCGTACGGGCCGCTCGACCAGGTGTGGGGCAAGATCGGCCACAAGGAAATGATCGACATCGCCTGTAAGATCCCAATCAAAGGGGGGAACATTCTCGATGTCGTCTACGACGCGACGGCGCTCGAATTCTGGGTATCGTACGCCAAGAAAGACGTCGAGGCGTACAAACGCCCGTTCGTCCACGTCAAGCTGAAGGACTACCTCGATCAGAAGTGAGCCACCATCCCTGCTCCAAAGGGTCGCTCTTGCCCGCAAGACGTTTGTAATGCTAGACTTCGGCCCGTTCATCCGCCGGCGGAGCCGGCATGACGCCAGCAAGCCGCCGGGTCGAGACGGCGAGCCGCCGGGTTAATCCCGGCGGACCGCACCAGCCACGCGAAGCGAGCACTTCGCGAATGAAGTCGAAGCGGCATCAGACAGGGAGGTCGGCGTGCTGTTCACCAGGACCCTAAGACGCAAGCTGATGTTCGGCGTCGGGCTGGTGCTGGGCATGCTCCTGATCCTCTCCGTGAGCGGAATTCTCGGGCTCAATTAGATCGGAAGAG
>JAGVKR010000098.1 GCA_020050375.1 Planctomycetales bacterium | reverse complement strand
CTGGATGAGGCGTTCGTCGACGTCACCGGCAGTGAACTTCTTTTCGGTCCTTCCGCCGAGATCGGCCAGAAGATCAAGCGCGAGATCCGCGACAAGCTGCGGCTCGTCGCCTCCGTCGGCGTTGCCCCCAACAAATTCCTGGCCAAGATCGCCAGCGATCTCCAGAAGCCGAATGGATTCGTCGTCGTCGAACCGGAAGGAATTCAGGCGTTTCTCGACCCGCTTCCAGTGGGTCGGCTGTGGGGCGTGGGCCGCGTCACCGGCCAGGCTCTGGAAAAACTCGGCGTGACAACAATCGCCCAGGTGCGCCGCTTGCCGCTCGAAATCCTGCAGCAGCACTTCGGCCAAACGGGCGAGCACTTGTGGCAACTGGCGCACGGAATCGACGAGCGGCGCGTCGTCCCCGACCGGGAGGCCAAGTCGATCTCGCACGAGACGACGTTTCCCGTCGATCTTGTCGATCGGGACGTGCTCCGCGGCTGGCTGATGGACCTGACCGAACAAGTCGGATGGCGGCTTCGCCGGCACGATCTGCGCGGTCGCACCGTGAACGTCAAAGTCCGCTTTGCCGACTTCCGGACGATCACCCGGTCGAAGTCTCTCCCGGCGGCAACGAACATCACCCAGGAAATCTGGCGGACGGCGGCGGACCTCCTCGAAAGCTGCCTGTCATCCGGACGCCCGCGCATCCGTTTGTTGGGAGTTGGCCTGAGTGGCTTCGACGGGGATCACCCCATCCAACGATCGCTCTTCGCCGATGACGACCGCGAGAAGCTGACCCAGTTGGATCAGGTCGCCGACAAAATTCGCGAGCGCTTCGGAGCCTCAGCCCTGCACCGCGGCAGCGGCCTGCGCCCCGACACCGAGTGAAGTCGGCGACTCCTCGCACTTGTTGCCCGGACTGTCAGTCCGGGCATCCGCGCTGCTTGTGAAGCGACAGTCCGCCGGGAACCCGCCGAACGACGTGCGAAGTGACATTAAGACGCTGCGACTACGTCGATGGCAATCTGCCTTCACCCCTTGCAACGGTGTTCGCACACCCGGACTAACAGTCCGGGCTACGAGGGCGCGGGCGTCACTTCGCATCGGCACTGAAGCAATACAGCGCGCCGCTCGTGCGCAGGTAGATGCGGCCGTCGACGATCGCCGGAGTCGCGTAGACGTTCTCGCCGAATTCGGCGGTGTGCAGAACGTCCCACTTGTCGGCAGCGCTGACCACCGACAGCTTCCCCTCTTCATTGAGAAGGTACACCTTCCCGTCTCCCGCCACCGGCGAGCTGTAAAAATTCCCCGATGACGACAGTCGCGCCTGTTTCAAGAGTTTTCCAGTTTTGGCATCGAGAGTCGACAGAATCCCTCCATCCTTGACGGTGAACAGCCGCTGGTCGAACACCAGCGGCGAAGCACAGAACGGAACCTGCTTCTCATTCGTCCACACGACGTGCGTCGACGTGACTTCGCCGGCGCCGCCGGGGCGGATGGCGATCACGAGGTTTTTGCCTTCAGTGAACAGCTTGCGAAAGAACTCGTATTCCTCGCGGGTGAGTGCGCCGCTCTTGTCGCGGTCGACCTGCGTGAAGCGAACTTTGATCGCTCCTTCGGGCAATTCGCTCTCTTCGAAGAGCCCATTCTTGTTTGCATCGATCGTCGGCAATAGATCGTCGAAGCTCGCCACCGAAAAACGTTCTCCCCCCACGTCGCCGCCAGCCGCCCAACCGGCGACGTACAGCGTCCCATCTTCGCCCACCACGGGGGTGGCGCTCACGAACCGGGCGATGCCACGCACCGTCCAGAGCTCACGCCCCGTGTCGAAATCGTAGCCGACGACGCGAAGCGTCGCGGCACAAACAAGCTGCTTGCGGCCGGCGACCGTCCAGACAACCGGCGTCGCGAAATTGCGGGGAAACTCCGAGCGCTCGATCTTCCACAGCTCGCGTCCCGTCACCTTGTCGTAGGCCGCGAGAAACGAATCGGTGTCGTGGTCCTGTCCGAGCACCACCGAGCCATCGACAATCAGCGGCGAGCTGCCGGCCCCGAAGTCGTTCTTGAACGGCCCCATCCGATGGCGCCACAGCTCGTGTCCGTCAACGTCGTAGCAGTAGAGGCCGCTCGAACCGAAAAAACTGACGACATGCTTGCCGTCGGTGGCCGGGCTGGATTGTGCGTGGCTGCCGATGCGATGCACGGTCTCGAGCGTTTCGTGCGGCGCCTGGGCTTCCCACAGAATCCGGCCGCTGTTCCGGTCGAGGCCAATCGTCAGCAGATGGCCGTCGCGGACGCCCGTCAAAAAGATTCGCGAGCCGGCGATCACCGGCGACGAATGCCCCTGGGGTAGCGGCGTCTTCCAGAGCACGTGGCGGTCGGGCCCGATCTCGGTCGGAAGCACGCCCGTTCCCACCGCCAATCCAGAAGCGTTCGGCCCGCGAAACTGCAACCAGTCGCCGCCCCGGACGTTGGAAATCGACGACGCGATCCCTATACTCGCGACGATCAACACCAGCTCGGCTCGACGCATCGAAACGCTCCCCCAGTCAAAAGTTCGCAATCGTTTCCCGCCAGCAAGCGACAAGCTCAAGGCCGTCGCATCAATCACTGTCGTCTTTCGCTCCGCGAAAGCTCGCGTTCTTTCGCGGAGCGAAAGACGACTCATGTCACCGATAACCCCCTCCATGCTAAGCAACCCGTCCGCAAAACTCCACAACCCGGCAACATGACCAAACCCATTCGCTTCGGAATTCTCGGCTGTGGCCGCATCGTCCGCCGCGGATTGATCCCCGGGATTACGGAATCCCCCTCGGCCGAGCTTGCCGCCCTGGCCAGTTTGCGTCCGGGTGTCGCCGCCCAACTCGCCCGCGAATCGGGCGCCGCGAAGGCCTACGATTCTTACGAAGCGCTGATCGACGATCCAACCATCGACGCCGTTTACATCCCGACGACCGGCGAAACGCATCACGAGTGGACGCTCCGCGCCGCGAAGGCCGGCAAGCACGTCCTGTGCGAGAAATCGCTGGCCACGACCGTCGCCGAATCAGAGGAGATGATCGAAGTCTGCCAAAAGGCCGGCGTCATCCTTCAGGAAGCCTTCATGTGGCGGCATCACCCGCGATCGAAGCAGGCCAAACGACTCCTGGCCGAAGGGGCGATCGGCGAACTGCGGCTCATCTGCGCCCATTTTTCGTTCAGCGTCGATCGGCAGGACTGGCGGCTCGATCCGACGCGCGGCGGCGGGGCGGTCTGGGATATCGGCTGCTACGGCGTCAACGCCTCGCGGTGCTTCGTCGGGGCCGAGCCCGACACGATCCACGCCCGCGGCGCGTTCGGACCGAACGGCGTCAACACGGCGATGCAGATCGCACTGCGGTTTCCCGGAAACGTGTTCGCGAACATCGATTGCAGCTTCGACGCCGCCTATCGCTGCGAAGTCGAGCTCGTGGGGACCGCCGGCACGATCACGCTCCCCGATTCGTTTCTGCCGCCCCCCGAGGCGCAGCTCTTCGTCCGCAAGGGAGTCCTGCCCGAAGACAAGCCGGAGACAATCACGTTCCCCAAAGCCAACCAGTACGCCGAGCAGGTGACCGACTTCTGCGCCTCGATCGCCACTGGTGCCCTGCAAGCCCCCGCCGAAACCGGCCTCGCCAACATGCGCGTCCTGGAGACCGCCTTGAAGCAGGCCCAACAACACACAACGCACTAACCCCGCCCTATGCGGACTTCAGTCCGCCTCCCTGACCCCTGAATCCTGAATCCCGAATCCTGAATCCCGAATCCTGAATCCTGAATCCTGAATCCTGAATCCCGAATCCCGAATCCCGAATCCTGAATCCTGAATCCTGAATCCCGAATCCTCTCCCCCAATGACCATCGACCCAACGCATCCGGCGGCTTTGCTGGTCGAGAGCCTGTTGGCCGAGTGCGATGTGCGCCGCACGCGGCGCTCGGGACCCGGCGGCCAGCATCGGAACAAAGTCGAAACAGCGGTCGTCATCGAGCATCGCCCCACGGGCGTTTCCGCCGAGGCCAGCGAACGGCGCAGCCAGGAACAGAACCGTCAGCAGGCGATCTTCCGCCTGCGGCTCAAGCTGGCACTGGCGGT
>JAGVKR010000678.1 GCA_020050375.1 Planctomycetales bacterium | reverse complement strand
GAAGGAATCCTTCCGGGGGGTGGCGTCGCCCTGCTCCGCACGTCCACCGCGTGCAAGCCCTCGGGCCTCGGGGAAGACGCCGTCACCGGCTACAAGATCATCCTGCGGGCGTGCAAGGCGCCGCTCACGCAGATTGCCGACAACGCCGGCGTTGATGGCGGCGTCATTTGCGAGAAGGTCGCCGAATTGTCCGGCAACACCGGCTACAACGCCGCGACCGGCAAGTACGAGGACCTGGTCAAGTCGGGGATCATCGACCCGACGAAGGTGACCCGCTCGGCCCTGCAAAATGCTGCCAGCGTGGCGACGCTGCTCCTCACGAGCGAGGCGCTCATTGCCGAAGCTCCCAAGGAAGACAAGAAGAAGGGTGGCGGCGGAGATCACGACCTGTACTAAGCGCAAGCGGTTGACGACGGGCCATTGGCTCATCGGCACGCCAACTGTCGCCTGTTTCCATTAAAAAGGGCCTCGGGATTCTCGCAAATCCCGAGGCCTTTCTTTTTTCGCCTCAATCAGGCGGCGTCGGCAAAATCTCCGCTCACGCCTCTACCTCTTGTTTGCCGAAGGGACGATCTTCGTCGGGGGAGCCAGCGCCGGACCCGCGTTCGCGTCGGGAGGCATTGGTTTCGGAGGGGCAGGCGAGTTGTTCGATTCACGGGGCACGGCGCCTGTGTCCTCCAACAGATTGTTCAGGGCTGTGCGGACGCTCGCCACTTCCCGTTCCAGCGACCGCTTGCTCCCGCGGGCGTTGGGATGAAAGGAGCGTCGCGGGAGCGCGGGGAGCACCGGCTCGGTGACAACCATTCGCGGCGATCGACCGACGCGGATTCCTCCCCCAAACAGCAGGGGAATGTCGACATCGACCCCCGATCCCGGAACGACGACGGCTCGCTCTTCGGTCGGTCCGTTCGGCGTGGACGGGCGGACGCCGTCTCCCCAATGCGCGCACGTCTTCTCGACTGCGGCGTAGAGGTCGTTCATCTTTCCGATTTCCGACATCACATCCCGGTCATCGACCGGACCGGCACGCAAAGCATCCCGCAGCGCACCTGTCATCGTCCAGATCTCCTTCGCCGGTCGGTAGGCTTCCGAGAAATCGGGCTTGTCACGATGGAATTTATGCATTTCCCAGCACAGGGCATTGGAGGTCGTCTGCAAGGCCGCCGCCAGCTCATCGAGATGGACGGGGTCGTCGAGCAACCGGAATTCTTCTCCACCCACTGCGGGCATCACGCCCCACCCCCCGCAGGCGACAGCCGCTGCCAACAGAATCAGCGTTCCCCGATTTCGTCGTTCAAACCGCGTCGACATACATGCCTCCATCGTGAAAGTGCGGCCCGATTGCAAATCCAGAACCATTTCCGCGAGTCTGCACTCGTTTGTGTGCAAGTACCATACCTCCATCAACAGTTGGCTGCACGCTCGCGGAAGCGCGTATGCCGCAAACCATTGAGGGAATAAAGTTAATGGCAGCGTGGATGGCTGACTGCAAGTGCGACGGCTGATGTAATTCTTACCAGACAGGCCGTCTCCCGGCCGGAATGAGCGATCGGAGACCAGGTCGCATCTTGACCGTCACTTTCGTTCGAGGAACCCGTCGACGAATCACAGGGCCCGAATCTTGCACCGCGATCCTTTCCGCAGCAGGGCTGGTGGTGCAGCGAGTACGAAGGCTGGCTGGCCCCCGAGCGCGTGGAGCGCGGCTACACGATCGTTCTGCCGGGAGTCGAAGGAACGAGCTGGTTCAACATCAGTATTGCCCGCGGGCTGATCGATGCGGGGCACGAATCGGCCGTGGAAATCAGCGACTGGACGACCGGTTATTGGCCGATGTTCGTCTATCACCTCGTAGCGCTTGAACGGAACAAGGCGCAAGCGCAGGAGATCGCCGCGCGAATCG
Organism: Planctomycetales bacterium; assembly: GCA_020050375.1. Classification (GTDB taxonomy): domain Bacteria; phylum Planctomycetota; class Planctomycetia; order Planctomycetales; family Planctomycetaceae; genus SIAF01. The sequence continues at coordinate 4,523 of JAGVKR010000678.1, read as the reverse complement.
TCGCCTACCAGGACCGCTATCCGGATCGGCCGGTGACGCTGATCGGCCACTCGGGGGGTGCGGCCATGGCTGTGCTCGTCCTCGAGGCGCTTCCCGACGACCGCAAGATCACTCAGGCCGTGCTGCTTGCCGGGGCGCTCTCGCCCGACTATGACCTCTCGACCGCCCTCGACCGGACCGAACGGGGAATCAGCAACTTCTATTCGGGGGGCGACGTTCTGTATCTCATGGCCGGAACGCTGGCGCTGGGAACGCTCGATCGCCAGCATGCCGTCTCCGCCGGCGCCGTCGGCTTCCGCACGCCGGAGCATTTGAGCCCCGAGCGCCAAAAGTGGTATGAATCACTCCTGCACGAAGAGCCGTACCGGTTCGAGATGCTGCGATCGCTCAACTTCGGCGGCCAGATGGGCCCCGCCAACCGGAAGTTCGTAGCCCAGTGGGTGGCGCCGCGGCTCGCAACGGTCAAGCGCCAATCGAACGAAGGGAACCACGGAATACACTGAATACACGGAAGAAGAGAATGGAAGGACGCTATTCGAACTCAGGCCGCTCTTCGGTTCCCCGTTTTTCCGTGGTCGACCGCCCCCCTTTTACACCCGCAAACCGCGCGGGTCGCAGAATTCGCGCAGCAGGTGTGGGCCGCGGATCGATTCGGCGGACAGGTGACTCGAGATCGGCTCCAGCAGGAAATTGCTGAATTGCCAGAGCTCGTCGCCGGTCGGGTCGGTCTCGACATCGATTTCGTCCGATCCGCAGGGAGTCCAGTCGATGGGAATCGAGACGACTTTTCCCAGGTAGGGGCGGGCGACGGCGAGAATCTCGTCGTGCGGCAGCGCGTCGGGGAGCAGGACGCCGCGGCGGGGATTATTGAGCATCCAGATCACCGCCCCCAGAACCGAGGCGGCCACCTGCAAGGTCGTGGCGTTCTGGCCGGGGACGAGTCGGCGGGCCTCTTCGATATCGAGAATCGTGCCGGTCCACCACGAGCGATAGTCGTGCCCCATCAGGAGCACCCCCAGCTCGTCGTAGCCGTGGATGATGTCGTTCCCCATGATCCGCCACGACGGATGCAGTTTGTAATTCTGCTCGCGGAGCTCGTCGAGCGAGGCGACCGCGTAATCGCAGGGGAGGTACGCGTAATGGACCGTCGGCCGGTAAAGTGCCTCGCCCTGATCGTCGTCGACGGTTAAAAACTCGGAGATGCTGAACGCCTCGCCGTGGCGGATGGCCAACCCCACGATTTCGCTCGAAGGAACCCGCGAACGGACGAAGGCGTTCATGCCGAAGCGAGCCAGACAGATCTGGTTTCGCGGTCCGGCCTCATGCTCCCAGGCGTCGTGCGGCAACGTCCGCTCGTGAGTCCCCCAGCCCATTTCCGCCGGGGCGATCCCCTCTTCGTAGAAGCCTTCCACGCTCCAGGTGTTGACGAACTCGCTCCCCCGGCGGCGGCGGTTCGAAATCTGCGTGTCGCGTTCGCTGATGTGAATCACGCGCACACCCTGAAGCTGGGCGAGCCGATTGTAGGAGGCGTCGGCGAGCGCTTGCTCAAGGGCCGGCCGGCGCGGATCATCGGGCTTCTCGGCCACGAGCTTCGCGCCGATGTCGAGCAGCGCCTGCTTGGTGAAATGCGAGACGAGCCCCGGGTTGGCGCCGTGATCGAGAATCGCCGTGGGCCCCGGCCCGCCGCCCCAGCTCGCGATCTGCTTCCGCAGATTCAGGTGCCGGACATACAACGTCCGTTCCGGCGGCGTTTTGGTCGCTTCGCCTTCGTAGGGATCCCAGACTTCGACCGACGTATTGACATACCGCACGTTGTGCGCGTGACACCATTCGAGCAGGGCGAGGCAGTCGATATTCCACGCCAGATCGACGATCAAATCGCCCGGACCGACATGCGCGGCCAATTGCTCGTGATACCGCTCGGGATCGATCCGATCCTGGACGAATTTCACCCCCTGAGCCAGATACGACGCGAGACGCGATCGGCAGTCGACAAAGTCGCAGACCGTGATCCGTTCGGGAGCCACGTCGAGGTGCCGCAACAAGAGCGGCAACGTGCACTGTGCCACACTCCCGTAACCCAGAACCAGAATCCGCCCGGAAAAAGGAACTTTGCTCATGCTGCCTCCCCTCGCAAAAAAACGCAGTCGCCGCGCTGCCGCAGCGGGATTCGTAAAGCGAGCGCCGTCTCCTCCCGCGCCCTCCATGAGAAGCGGACAAGCGGTCGCCCATCCCCCGTCGACCACGATTGCCGGCAGGCCCGGTCCCCGGCTGCCGTGCCGCTCTCGCTGCAAAACTGAAACGGCTGCCCTGCCGCTTCAACCCCAGGCTTATTCAATCCCGATCATCCGGGCCATGTCGAGCCCGTTGAAGTTCGAGGCACTGGCGCAGGTATAGGCCCCCATCGTCGGCACGACGAGCAGTTCCCCGATTTCGAGGTCGGGCAGCAACTGTTCGCGAGTCACGACGTCGCTCGAATCGCAGGTCGGCCCCGCGACGACACACGGAAAGACCGGCCGATCCTGGGCGTTGCGGGCGAGCAGCGGATATTCGACGTGGTCGAACATCTGTCCCGAGAACGAGCCATAGAGACCATCGTCGATGATGTACCAAGTGGTTCCGCCGCGAACCGACTTGCCGATCACGCGTGTGATCAGGCTGACCGTGTCGGCACACATGCCGCGCCCCGGTTCGCCGATGATCCGCACCGGAAGGTCGCCGAAGGTTTCGTCCAGCGACTGCGACAGGCTGCGGCAGTAGACGTCAAGCGAAAGCACCGAATCGCGATAGGGAGCCGGCAGGCCGCCGCCGAAATCCAGCACTTCGAGCTCGATGCCCGCGGCCGCGGCGCGGTCCCAGATGCGGCGGGCTTGCGACAGGGCCGCACTGAAGTCTTCGGGGGACCGGCACTGCGAGCCGACGTGAAATGACATCCCTTTCACGGTCAAACCGGCGGCGCGAGCCTCGAGCATGAGAGGGACGGCATCCGGCTCTGCCGCGCCGAACTTGGCCGACAGATTGATCAGGCTCGAAGTCGACGACACCGCCAGCCTGAGCAACAGATTCACATCGGGCGCATAACGGGCCAGCTTGGGAATCTCGTTGGCATTGTCGAACGTGAACCACCGCAGCCCTTCGGCATAGCAGCTCGTCAGGTTCTGCACTGTCTTGCAGGGGTGCGTGTGGATCATCTGGTCGGGAGTGAATCCGGCCTTGAGAGCGGCCAGCATCTCACCATACGAGCAGACATCGACCGAGCAGCCCGCTTCGTACAGCGGGCGCAGGATCGCTTCCGCCGGATTGGCCTTGGCGGCATAGAAGAACTCGACGCCCGGGAGGGCCTGCCGCATCGCCTGGTAGTTCCGCATCAGCGCGGTCCGCGACGCGACCAGGAGCGGCGAGCCGAACTGCTCAGCCAGACCTTCGGCCTCTTCGAACGAGACGACCGGCTGGGCCGATCGGTAGACCGAAGTCGTCGCCGATTCCGAGGAAACACAATTATCAAGCACAGTCGCCATCTATAGGGTACTCCCTGCTCAGGGCTGATACGAATGAGGGAATATGCGCCGAGACGCACGATTCCGAAACCGATCCAAGCACACAGTCCGTAGGTAGTCTCACATCCGTGAATGACTGCGGGGTGTCCATTCCCCGACGAACGGATCGCCAGCCGGTTTGGCTACTGCCGGCACAGGAACGGGTATCATTGCGGGGGAAGAACCCCGCCCGAGAGCCTTTGCAAGGCAAAACGGCGAACGGCCAGACGGCTCGACGACCACAGCATCCGCATGTGGCGGGAACGGTCGGAGCGGCTCCACAAATGGAACCGGCGCCTGGGAGTGGCAATGGAGTAGGAAATCGGAGCGAAGCGGCAGAAGAAACGACTCGATACGAATTGAGCCCACCCACGTCGAACGCAGCCACCAAGGGCGTCGCCCGCCCGGCTGCCCAAGCGATCCGTGAAATCCAGCCCGACCCGCGCATGGTGAAGCGCGCTCGTCAATCGTCGGACCGGAACACCGGCCTCGCATGTGGGGGAAAAGGACTCAACCATATCGGTACATAAACCCTCCTGAGAGTTTTTTCAAAAACCGCATTAGCGCAGCATTGTAGAAAGAATCGAATCCGTGTAAAGCAAAATTTAGCAAACTTTCGAACGAAATCGGGATTTGATCGGAACTCGGACGTCAAACTCGTGACCCGGCTCGCCCGATCGAGACGCAATTCCTGTTCGCAGACGTCTCTGGCGCCGCGCGTGAGCGATCGAACCGACCGGTTCTTCTCGCGCCCCTCCATTGACCGGCCCGATGCCGGCGATACGATGACAACGCCTGACCCGTGGGTCGCACAAGCCTGGTTCGGCACGCCTTGACCGGCGCGACGAACACTGCGGGGTTACCCCGCAGAAGACACATTGCCCGCGATTCGCAAGTGGATATTGACGTCGGGAGACGGTCCCGCCGGCAATATCCGCCACAGGAACGAGTTGTGCGGCCCACGGGTCACTCTTTTCATCTGGCTTC
>JAGVKR010000020.1 GCA_020050375.1 Planctomycetales bacterium | reverse complement strand
GATCCGCGCCGCGAGCTTTGCCGCCTGGCGCTCGACGAACGAATCGTTCATCAGCGCCAGCGCCTGAAGGGTCGTCATTGTGCTGCGACGTTTCGGCGCGGCCAGCGACGGCGCGGGGCAGTCGAGCGCATCGAGAAACGGACTTTTCGCCGTGTTGACGTTGATGCGGTACACCGTCCGGCGGTTGAACTCCGCTCGTCCGTCGTCGATCAGGTGATAGAACTGCGTGAGGATCGACGTGACCGTGAACGGCCGGAAGCTTGGACCTCCCACTGCGGGGTTCAATTCGCCGCTGACGGCCAGCATCGAGTCGCGAATGGTCTCGGCTTCGAGACGGCGCGGCGCGAACCGCCATAACAATCGATTGTCGGCGTCGACCGCCGCCGCCTGCGGATTGAACTGTGACGACTGACGGTAGGTCGCCGAAAGCAGAATCAGCTTGTGCAGCCGTTTGAGGGTCCACGCCCCTCCGTCTCCCCCCCTTAAGAAGGGGGGGCTGGGGGGGGTGGCGCTCGATGTGGATGTCGGCGAATCTGCAAGCGTCTGTTCGCGCTTTCCCTGAATCCCGAATCCTGAATCCTGAATCCTCTCCCCTGTCCCCTGTCCCCTGACCTTTGACTCCTCTTCCTGCGACCCCCCCGGCCCCCCCTTCCTAAGGGGGGGAGTTTCGGATGACGGCTCCATAAACTCCGCGGCCAGCCAATCGAGCAATTCGGGGTGCGACGGAGTGCCGCCGTTGAATCCGAAGTCGCTGGGCATCTCGACCAGCCCCTGGCCGAAGTGGTAATGCCACACCCGGTTGACCAGGACGCGAGCCGTCAGCGGATTTTCGGCATTCGCGACCCAGTCGGCAAATCGGAGGCGACGTTCTGCTTCCGGCGCCTCGGCCGCCAAGCCCAGATCGGCAGTGCGTGTGCGAACGGCCGAGAGGGCGCCAGGCGCAACCGACGCGCCCGGTTTTCGAATGTCGCCCCGAAGAAAGACGACGGTGGGCGACGGTTGTTTGCGGACCCCCGCATACACCATCGGCACCGGATGTGCTGCCACCTCCCCCTCGCGCGACTTGAGCTCCTCCTTCAATGCCGTCACCCGCGCCTCGATCTCCCCCTCTCCCTGTCTCTCCGTCTCTCCGTCTTGATTCCCTTCCCCGCGCGGCGCAAAATCCCGCACCCGTTCGCCCTCGCCACGATTGAAGCGCCACAAGCCGGTCGTCTGCGCATCGGCCGCAAATGTTCCCTCCGGTAGCCGCTCGATTGGCCGCACGACGTTCGACAGGCGGACTTCATCGATGATTCCATCGCAACCGATTTTTTGGGGGGGATAGGCGGCGAAATGGAGCGAGCCGATCGGTCCGCCCGAACGCTGCCTCGTCACGTTCACGGAGACGGCTTGTTTTCCATCCACAAACAGCCCGGCGCTTCGGCCGTCGAACGTCGCCGCAACGTAGTGCCATTTTTCGTCGGTGACATCGACGCCCGATTTGATCTCAGCCGGTTCGAAGCCCGCCAAGTACAGGCTGAGCTCCCCTGTCCCGGCATAGGTGTAGAGCTCCCAATGCTCGCTCGACTCCTTGAGGTTGTTGGCCACCAGGATATTGAACGTTCCCTTGCTATCGACCCGAGCCCAGCATTCGACCGTCCACGGGGGTGTGCTCCAGATCGGTTTTGAGCGCAACGTCAGCTCGACCTTGCGCGGGTCAAACGTCGCACCGAATCGCCCGTCGACGAATCCGTCTTTGGGAATTCGATCGGCCACCGCCGCACCATCTTTGGGACGCAGCTCTTCGATCATTTTCCGCAACTCGTCGACCCGCGCCAGAATTGGCTTCAGCAGTGCGTCGTGAGCCTGCTGCTCGTTGGGTGTGAACAACGGCCGATTGCCATGCTCGACTCCCTCGAAGACCGCCTTGATCCGGTAATAGTCGGTCTGGGCAATCGGATCGAACTTGTGATCGTGGCAGCGGCTGCAATTGAAGGTCAACCCGAGAAAGGCCTGTCCGACAACCGCCACCAGTTCTTCGAGCTGTTCTTCACGAGCCCGCAACTTTTCGGTCGGGCTCTTGCCGACGTTCTGGACTTCGTCCCAAGGCCCCGCCACAAGGAAGCCGCTGGCGGCGATTCCATCGCGCGTCACGGGCGCCAGGACGTCGCCGGCCAGTTGCTCGCGGATGAATTGCCGATACGGCTTGTCTTCGTTCAGGCTGCGAATGACGTAGTCGCGGTAGCGCCAAGATTCGCTACGGAGCTTGTCGTTCTCGAACCCGTCGCTTTCGCCGAAGCGGACGACGTCGAGCCAGTGCCGGCCCCACCGCTCGCCGTAATGCGGCGACGCCAGCAAACGGTCGATCAATGTCTCGTACGCGTTGGGCGCGTCGTCGTCCACAAACGCGTCGATCTCGGCAGGGGTGGGAGGAAGCCCGATGAGATCGAATGTGACCCGCCGAATGTACGTCGCCCGATCGGCTTCGGGCGCGGGCTCGAGCTTTCGTTCGTCGAGCTTCTGTGCGACGAAGGCGTCGATCGGCGTGCGGAGCCAATCGCGATTCCGAACGGCGGGAACATCAGGCCGGCGAACCGGTTGCAGCGACCACCAGTCGTATCCCGCGCGCAGCTCGGTCGTCCATTCGAACGGGCTCAAGACGCGCTCCGCCGGCCAGTCGGCTCCTGCCTGAATCCAAGCCGACAGCCCCGCGACCTCTTCCGGCGCGAGTCGCTTCCCTTTTCCCTTGGGCGGCATCGTTCCTTCGGTCACGCGCTCGATCAGCAGGCTTTCGCCCGGTTCCCCGGGCACGATGGCCGGTCCGCTCTCTCCCCCCGCGAGCGCAGCCTTCCCTTGAGTGAGGTCGAGCCCCCCTTTCGGTTCGCTCGCATTGTGACAGCCGACGCAATGGCGAACGACGATCGGAGCGATCCGCTTTTCGAAATCGTCCCTGGCCTGGTCAGGCTCGGCGGCGCGCATCGACCGACTGAGCGCAAGCAGAGCGATCGTGGCAGCCAGCAACCAGCGGCGAGCGGTCTCGAACCTCATTCCCAGCCTTTCGGATGCGAATTGGTGCAAATCGGGCACCTCATTGTAATACCCGGATGAAGACGTTGCTGCGGCTGCATCGCGGAATTTGATTGACTTTACAGACACCATGTCTCATGCTGAATGCTCGGTGACACGCCTTTCCCTGGCCCGGCCACCCCCGAGAAATTCCTGAAATCGTTAGACAAACCCCTCCCCCATAGGTATCTGATACGGTAACCGGCCCACATCTTCGAGACGCCGCTTGAACAATCTGGATGACGTTCATTTCCCGGTTCGGGTGAAGAACTGTGCTATTGACCTGGCACGGCACGGGGTCGGTGCGCTCGCTGAGCTCTTTGACCTGACGGCGCCGCGGGCTGTCCGTTATGCCCGGGCGCTCACACGAAACGCGCACGACGCCGAAGATGCCATGCAGGCGGCGATGGTGCGGGTGGCGCTTCACCCGCGAGTGCTGGGGGAGGCTTGGCACCCGTGGGCTTACTTCCTGCGGATCGTCCGCAACGAAGCGTTGAAAATCGTCCAGCGGAGGCGGGGCGACCGATTGGTGGCCCTGGTCACCGAAGCGTGGTCTGAAGATTCTCTGGACGAATCGGATTCGAGGCAATTCGTGCGGCAGGCATTGCGAAAACTTCCGTCGAGCCAGGCGGAAGTCGTGGTCCTGAAAATCTGGGAAGGGATGACGTTTGCTGAAATCGGCGAAGTGCTGGGGGAATCTCCCAACACCGCCGCGAGCCGTTATCGTTATGCATTGCAGAAATTATCTCAATACTTGCAGCCACTTGCGGATGAGGTCTCCCATGAGGAACGGTCCTTTGCTCCCTGAAGAAGAATTGCTTCTGGCGGCGGCCGATCTGCCGGTCTTGTCGCCCGGATTTCGCACGCGCGTCCTGGATGCGGCGATTGAAACGCAGTACCGCCCGTCGTACG
>JAGVKR010000203.1 GCA_020050375.1 Planctomycetales bacterium | reverse complement strand
GGCTGTTTCGGCCGACACTCGTGATGCCGGGCGCGCTCGCCACGTCACTGAGCCCGGCGCAACTCCGGCAAGTGCTGCTCCACGAGCTGGCCCACATTCGCCGTCGTGATTTGCTGTGGGGATGGATTCCACAAGCAGCTCGGATGCTGTGGTTTGCGCATCCGGTCGTCTATTGGGCCGTCTATCGCCTGCGTCTCGAACGCGAGCTCGCCTGCGATCAACTCGCCATGACCCTCTCCGGTAAAACCGCCGCCGACTACGCCCAAACCCTCGTCGACGTCGTCGCGCAGACATCAATAACTCCCCCCCTTTGGAAGGGGGGGTCGGGGGGGTCGCCCGGCATATCAATCACTCCCAATCGCAAGCCATCATCCCTCAATCCCTGAACCTCGCGAACCCGCAGGTGCTCCATGCCCAACGACAACTTCGGCCCCTGGACGACGTCTCTCACAACTGGCTCGCGATTAGAGTTCTCCGCCTTCTGGAAGGGCCGGCTGACGCGGCTGGCGGGGGTCGCCGATGGTCGATTGACGGCTCGTCGGCACAGCGTGGGGATCGTCCTAACTGTCGGGATCGTGGTGACACTGTTTCCCATGTTCCGCGCGCAGAGCGAGCCGGTCGGGGCGTTTGAGCCAAAGGAGACAGTGGTCTCGGAGATTGTACGATCGCCAAGCGTCGACGAAACAGAAGCCCCCCAAGAAGTGGCCCTCAATGCAGTCGCTATCACGGGGCTCGCTCCCGAAGACCCGCAGGCCCGCGAGCTGCAAAATGCGCTCCGCGATGCGATCGCCTACCTCAGCGGGTTGCAGCACGACAATGGCTCGTGGAACGATGGAAAGGGAAACACGTTCCATGTAGGCATCACGAGCCTGGGCGCGCTGGCGCTCGCTCGAGCGGGAGTGAAGCCGAACGATTTGCGTCTGCGACGGGCTGCCGAGTACCTCCGCGCTCAACAACCGAAGATGACCTACGAATTGGCCCTGCAAACACTCGCCCTCTGTGCCTTGGATCCCAAACGTGATGCCGAACTGATCCAGCGCAATGTGATCTGGCTGGAAGAGGGTCAGAAGAAAGAGGGGCCGCGCCCTGGGGGTTGGGGCTACGGAAGTGGCGGCCCACTTCCGACCGGGGGCGGCGACAACTCGAACTCCGATTTCGCGATCTGGGGGCTCGACGCCGCGGCCAAAGCCGGAGCGAAAGTCCGCCGGGAGACATGGGAAGCGGCCCTCGACTGCTGGCTCCGCTGCCAGACGGCGGACGGGGGTTGGTCGTATACGAACGGCCAGCCTTCCACCGGCAGCATGACGACCGCGGGCGTCGCTTCGGTTGCCATCTGCCTGTCGCATGTGACGAACGAAGAACGCAAAGTCAGTGAAAAGGAACAGGTGGCCCTCGACCGCGGCCTGAAGTGGATGAAAACGCACTTCGCCGTTGGTCACAACCCGGGAGGAAGCGAGTGGCTCTTGTATTACGCCGTGATGTTCCGCCGCGCCGCCGACGCCACGAAAACGGAGCGGCTCGGTGATCACGACTGGCGTCGCGAATGGGCCGAGTATCTTCTGAATAACCAGAATCGCCAGACCGGAACCTGGATCGGCGGAAGCGCCGAATCCAATCCGGTCCTGGGGACGAGCCTCGTACTGCTGGCTCTGCTGGGCGCGGATCCGGTCCCGCCGAAGGAGTAGGGACCGGGGAACTGGGACCGGGGACCAGGAAAGGGACGGCGCCATACGCCCGACGCGCGAGCGCCGTGGTCGATGTCGAATCAGCGCGCGAATCCCGGAGCTCGCGCTTCGGCCTTGCATCGTCGTCTCGCTTCCCCGGTCCCCGGTCCCTGGTCCCAAGATCGCGAATTGCGGCGTCCCTCCCCAAGCTGGCCGCTGTCAGGAACTGCTCTCTCATCGCTCGCACGCGACGTGCTAGACTCCCGCGCCCCGTGGCGCGTTGTCGCATGGGTCAGGCGCTTCACGCGAAATCCCCTCGCACTTCCGATCTACGGATTCACGGATCAGTCATGTCTGTCACGCTACAAGCGGCTGGTTTGCTCGTCCTCTCGAATTTGTTCATGACATTCGCCTGGTACGGCCATCTGCACGGCGACATGAAGCATCGCCCGTGGTATATCGCCGCCGTTGTCAGTTGGGGAATTGCCCTGTTCGAGTACCTGATCCAGGTGCCGGCCAACCGCATTGGCGCAACTCAACTCTCGGTGGCGCAACTGAAGATCATGCAGGAAGTCATCACCCTGCTGGTGTTTGTGCCGTTTTCGCTGCTCTATTTGCAGCAGCCGATCAAACGCGACTTCCTGTGGGCCGGCCTGTGCCTGCTGGGGGCGGTTTATTTTGTATTTCGCGGGAAAGTGACGGGGTGAGCCGACTTAGCCCCCCGTGAATCACGGGGGGCTAATTTCATCCATCAAACAATCGTCTTTCCGTGAATCGCCCCTTCGCGTAAAATTGGGGGCGTCGCGCAACACGCGTCGAACGTTCGCCAATTCAGGGCCCAGTCGCTGACACGCTTCATGCCGCCTCGATCGCCGTCCCGATGGATCGTGCTGTTCCTTGCCGCGGGGCTGTTGGCCACTGGCGGCGATGTCGGCGCTCAACCCCGTCCGAACGGGACGAAGCGGGGGCACGACGTCTCGGTCTTCCGCAAACAGCATCTCGAACGTCACGAAAAATACGTCGCCGCACTCGAAGCGCTGGCCCGCGAGTGCGAGATGAAAAACCTGCCCGACGCGGCGGCGAAAATCCGGCGGCTGGCTGAGCCGGTCGATACTTCCGAGTTGCGGCTTGCGCCGCTTCCCCGCTCGGTCCAGCCGCCGCTCGCCGCCGACCTCTCCCCCGAAGAACGGCAATGGCAATCGCAGGC
>JAGVKR010000534.1 GCA_020050375.1 Planctomycetales bacterium | reverse complement strand
TTCGGCCTTCGCTGCGGGGGCGGCCGGCGCTGCTTCGCTGATGAGCGGCGCCAGCGTGGCGTCTTGGCCGACGTTGACGCGCGGACTCAATCCGATGAGGGAGATGGCCGTCAACGAAATCTCGACGACTTGCAGGGCCGAACGGGGAATTCGAATTCTGGACCAGATTTTCATTGCGAAACTCCTGTGAAGTGGTTGTCCGGGATTTGACTGAACGCTCGCACGATGTTTCAGGACCGACGTAGCGAATGACTGTCGCATGGTCGCCTTTCGCTCCGCGAAAGGACGCGTTCTTTCGCGGAGCGAAAGACGACACTCACCGATGCGACGATCCTTACGGAAATGGCCATCGGGTGGGTGCGAATGGGTCCTATTGGAAAGGATCGGCATCAATCGTATTGATCGGCGTCCTCCCCCTCCGCTGGATCAGCAGGATCAGGTGGCCGATCGCCTTCTGGTCGTCGTGCGATGCCGTAACCTGCAGCGAATCGCCTTTCACTTTGATTTCGATGTCGTCGTTCAATTGGTCGGCAAGGCTCCTGGCCAGCACCTCGGCGCGACCTTTCGGGAGCTTGTACGTCGTGCGGATCATTGAGACGGTTTCGACCGCTGGATCATCCGTTCGGACCAGGTTGAGCGCTCCTCCGCCATCCTGGTGAAGCACGAAACGGCCGTCGGCTGGAATTCCGGACTGGCCGGACGCAGGAGCTATGCCCGACATGGATACGATCGCCGGTGGGCCATGCACGATGATCCCTGTCGCGGGCGCGACGCCGGTCATTGCCGGTCGCGGAGCGGAGGTGCGTTCCGAGGGGCGCGACTTCTTCAGTTCGCGCAATTCGTTCAACACCGAGCTCAGTTGTGCCTCGACCCGGCTCAAACGCGCGGCATTGTCATCGGTGCCGGCCGACTCCTTCTTCGCGACGGGAGCCGTCGTCGTGAGGTTAATGAATCGGTTTCCGGGCTGAGACCCTTCGTCGGATCGACCGATCACGTCGTTGGCTTCAAAGACCACGTCCTGGGATTCAACGACCGTGATCGACTCACCTTGAATGCCGGGAATCTCAAATCCCGTGACATTCTCATCCGGCACCAACAGGGGCGACTCTGTCGCAGCTTCGGAATCGAAGGCAAACGTCGCCGGCCCGTCAATCGGACGCGACTCTTCGATTCCCGCGGCGGCAATGACAAGAGGATTTGAGGCCATCTCTGAAACGACGTTGTTGTAAGCGTGGGCAATGCTCCAGCGCGGCAGCGTCGCCAGCGCCACCAGCGCAATCACTGCCAGTCCCACGACCGGAATCTGATACCGCACTCCGCCGCGCATGATCATGACGAGTCTCCTTTCGAGTAGTTTTCGCGATCCATCGCCAACTCCCAGGACCACCCCGGAGAGCTGCATTGCCGGTTCCCCTTGGGCCACGTCGATCAGCGCCTCGGCATACGCGCGGCGGCCGTCGGGGAGCCGAGCCACAACCCACGCGTCGCACGCCAACTCGGCATTTTCGTGCAACTGGTGCCGGACGTACCAGAACAGCGGATTCCACCACCATCCGCAGCCCGCCAGAAGCTCGACCCAGCCGGTCCAATGGTCGCGGCGCTTGAGATGGGCCAATTCATGAACCACAACGGCGCGCCGACCTGCCGACGAGAAGCGATCGAGCGAAGCTTCGGGCCAGAGGAGCGAGACGCGACCCCACGCACAGAGCGCGGGCGAGGAAATTCGTGGCACGACTCGCACCGGCGGCGGCCGAACACCGAGCTCTCCGGCGACCTGCGTCACCAGGTTTTCGAGAGTGGTTTCCGCGGGCCGTCCGCCGGCAATCAGCCGGCGCAGGTTGACGAGCCGCCGGGCTTGAATCAGCACGAAGACGGCCGTCCCCGCACACCAGCCCCAGGCGAGCCAGACAATGGGGGTTGTCCGATTCCACCATTCGCGGGCAAGCGTCGCGACGTGCGAGAAGCGGTCGGTGGCCGGGGAGGTTTCGTCGAAGCCGGGCAGGGGTTCGAGGCTGTCGGTGTTTTCGTCTGAGCTCGAACCCGCGAAGGCAGTGTTCCCGGTATAGACAAATTTCTGCGTCTCATCCGGAATGAACGCCGATTGCGAATCGGCGGTCGAGTGGTCCGGGGATTCGAAACCACTTGATGCGGCGAGCGGTACGGATCTATCGTCGTTCGCAACGAAATCGGAATCCCCTTTTCCCAAGTCACCGGGGTCAGGCACGACTTCGGAAATCTCGACCGAAGGCAATGGCGCGAGCGCCAGAACCCATTGCGGCACTGGCAGCGGTATGTCGACCAGTGGCGGAGTGACGAGCTTGAGCAATACGACGAGCCACAACCCGTGCCGAACAGCAGGGGAGAATCGTCCCCAGCGGCAAGCGCCGGTCACAATGAGCGCCAGGCAAGCCGCGGCGAGAGTGTTCGGCACGATCCAGGCGGCGATCGACATCATGAACCTCACGTTTCAGGTGGTTGGACGCGAAGAGGACAAGCCCGGAAAAACCTTCACGGATTTGCGAACCTCTATGCTCTATTCTCGATCTTCGATCTTCTATCTTCGATCCTCATTGTTCCTCCGCTTTCTCCGCTTCTGGTCCGCAGCGGCCGGCGATTCGAGCTCATCGAGCAGCCGGCGGAACTGGTTGATTTCGTCGGCCGAGAACCGTTGCCCTTCGACGAGGGCCCGCACGAGGGGCGAAGCGGTGCCGTCGCACAACTCGGTGGCGAGGTTCACCAGCTTCTGCCGCAGCAGATTGTCGCGGGAGACGAGCGGGCGGAAAACGTGCGCCACCCCCGATTTTTCGCTGGCAACGTAACCCTTGGCTTCGAGCCGCGTGAGAAATGTGAGGACGGTGGTGTAGGCCCACTGCCGGCCTTCCCCCGCGAGCCGCTCGTG
>JAGVKR010000638.1 GCA_020050375.1 Planctomycetales bacterium | reverse complement strand
GTGGCTGACGACGAGCACTCCGTTTTCGCGGACCTCATCGAGCGAATGGACGCCGTGATAGGTCCCCGTTTCGTCGACCCCGGCAGGGGCCAACGCACCGGTCGGGGCGGCCCGTTCGGTGTGGACCTCAATGACGATCGACCGCGCCTCGCCTCCCAGCAGGTTGACCGTCAGCACCTGGGCTTTCTCTTCTCTCGTGGCCTTCCACGATTTCAATCCGGCGGCAGTGACGTCGAGAATCCGATGGTCAAGCGGGACGCCGATCCGCAATTGATCGACCTGTCCGCGGAGCACATCGTACTTGAGCGTGGCATGCGTATGGACCAGCCCGTCGGCGACGCGGACATCGAGCGTGTTCTGCACACTCGTCAGCACCTCCATCGCGGGGGCCGTGCTGATGCGCGGGCGCCAGCGGGCGGCAATTTTCGGCGTGGCTCCGAGGTTGGCCTTCACCATCGTCGATTTGTCGTCTGCCGTCGTGGAAGTCACCACGCCGTTCGGTGAAATTTCGATCGTTTGATCGCCGACCGGCACAGCCAGCTCAAACGTCGTGATGCCTGCCGTCGGACATTCAAGCTCAAGGCTTCGGCCGTCGGGAGAGCTGCGGACGCGAGTCGACAGTTCGAGCTTGATTTTGTGCTCTCCCGGTTTCGGCAAGAGGAGCACGTAAGTTCCCGGTCCCGTCCCGTGGAGCAGAGCCTTGTCGTCGCTGGCAGTCATTCTGGCGATGGCCGCTTCACCGAACCTGATCGGGATTTCGACCCACGGCTTCCCCAGCACCTGAATCGTCAGTTCGGCGTCGATGCGGGCCAGATCCTTTTCGACCCGGCCGCTGTATGCCGCAGACATGATGACGGCATCGATCGGGGGGCGCGCCAGCCCGGCCATGTCGACTTTCGGGAGACGTTCCCAAAGCTTGAGGAACTGACCGTACGGCATGAAGACGGCCGACCCTTCCTTTTCGAACACATCCTTCAAATTGCGATAAGGTACGTAAAAGAGTCGCTCCCATTCGCTTTGCACGGACGTCGCTGGTGACGGGGACGCCGGCTTCGCTGGCGCGGCGGCCTCCTGCCCCCTCCCCATCGACAGCGGCACTATCGCCGCCGATCCGGCAAGCAGCACGACAACGACCAGAAATGTGCGAGGAGACCGGAGTCGAGCGCAAGGCTTCCACATCGTGTTTGATCGATTGAGTTGTTCGAGACGATCGCAATCCCGGCTGGCTGGCGAGTCTCCGCCGACTGCGTGGGATCGTAAACCCAAATAGACTATTCCGTATGGCTAATTTACATCAACCCGCTGTTGAGATGCAAAGGTGAGGGACAGAGCCGCCAATGGAAATACGGCGAGCGGGGTCTGTCCTTAGCCGGAAAGCGTAAGAAACGCGGTGCCCCTTCGCGATCAGCCGCAATCCTTGTGCCGCAATCGCACACACGGACATCGTGCGACTTCAATGGAGGCGGCTGGTTGGGTACCACCGCTGCCGGACGAGCTTTCGCAAGCGCCAGAGGGCGATCAGGATCAACAGCTTGATCCACAACAGCCACGAGGTGAGCGAGAACGCTTCGATAAAATCAGTGATATCGGTCGCGGCGAGCGCTTTGGGGGAAGCGCCGTTCCGTTTCCTCGGCCGGCTCAACTCGGTTGCTGGTCGAGGCCCGCGACAGTCGACAATTGCCGCATTTGCAGCTTTCAATTCGCGGCAGGGGCCGGGGTTTTGCCCGTCAGCGTGAACTTGCGGCGGGCGATCTCTTCGTTGCCGGTGCGAAGCCTGAGGAAGTACTCCCCCGGCTCGCACGATTCATCCAGCCGGAAGACGAAGTTCGCGCGGAAGGTTTCGCGCGGCACGATCTGACCGACCTTGGTGACGAGCTTGCCGGGGACGCTCTCGACGTTGCCGTCGGCATCTTCCTGCTTGTTCGCTTCGGTGAGAATACAGTCGATCCACAGATCTTCGTGGGGCGGGCTGAGCGTCATTTGGGCGAAGAACCGCTCGTTCTGCCGGAATTCGCGGCGACGGTCGAGCACGTGCTCACCAACCACCACAGTTCCCAGATCGAATGCCAGAAGCTTGTCGACGTGGCGGAGCGGCATATCGGTGCTGAACAGCCGCTGAACTTCTTCCTGAGGCAACTCGCGCAGAGGCAGCGGACCGTTGGGGCCGCCAAGCTGGTAGGGATCGAGCCGGCGCTCGGCTTCGACGCCACCGAGCGAGACAACGGTGAGAAGGACGCCGAAGCAGGCCGTGGCCGCAAGCTGGGGTCGCCAGACGTTCGGCGAACCGACCATGTCGGCTGTGTGGATCAGGCTCATCGTGGCGGCAAACCGGCTGCCGGCCCAGCGACGGAACATCGGCCAGGCGAACGTTCCGCGGATCTCTTCGTCGGTGATAAAGGCGAGGTACGATGCCAGCATCACCAGAGGAAAGACGATCAGTCCGAGCGTGAACCCGGTCATGATGTGAAAGACCGCGCCGACGCCGAGCACCCACCATTTGAGCCATTTCTGAAAGACCGTGAACAGAAACACCATTTCCCAGGTGATTGTGATGTAACCGAATACGCTCAGCACGAGCGGGTATTGCGCCAGCAGGTCCCCCAGCGGGTGTTCGCTGTTGATGTAAGTCATCATCCAATACATCAACTGATCGCCGCTGAAGAACGCCGGCGT
>JAGVKR010000677.1 GCA_020050375.1 Planctomycetales bacterium | reverse complement strand
GGAGCTTCGATGACGATCTGCCCCACTTCATCTTCTTTGACCGACATGGCCGGGCCGAACATCTTGCCATTGAGCACGCCCGTCACGGCAAGAATCCGGTCGCGGAGCGTCTCGGCATCGAGCCGCAGAACGGCCTTGCGCGAGTAGAGGCTGTCGTCGCCGTCGAGCTCGGCCTTTTTCGCGTCGCGCTGAGACGATTGGCGATAAACGGTCGAGAGCATGATCCACTTGTGGAAGCGTTTCAGCTTCCAGCCCCCGGCGACCAGATCGTGCGCCAGCCAGTCGAGCAGTTCGGGATGCGACGGTTTTTCACCGAGCACGCCGAACTCGCCCGGCGTGTTCACCAGCCCGCGGCCGAAATGGTGGTGCCAGATACGATTGGCCAAAACGCGCGCCGTCAGCGGATTGTCTTTACCGGTCAGCCAGCGGGCGAAAGCCAGCCGGCGGCCGGTCGTCGGCAGCTTTTCGTCCTTCTCGGGGAAATCCACACTCTGCCCCGGCAATGAGCAGACGGTCAACGGGCCTGGTTTGACGGCCTCCTTCGGCTGGCGGTAGTCGCCACGGTAAAAAATGTTCGTCTGCGGCACCTGTCCGGGAATCTCCGTCAGCGCCTGAACGTAGTCGCCGGGGGGGCGCTTGGCCAGAATCTCGTTGATCTGGGCGTCGAGCTTCTTGAGCTCGGCCGCCGCCTCGGCGTTATAGAGGTACAGTGTCCCTGGGTTGACGTTGATGCTCGGAAAGTCGATCAACAACTGCTTCTGTTCGGGAGTCCGCTTGTCGGCGGCCGTTTCGGCCGTTTCCTTGAGCGCCGCACGGCGTTCTTCGGGGACTTTCTGAAGCTCCTTTTCGAGCTCGATCCGCATGAACTCCGCTTCCTTCGCGGCTCGCGACGTCCCAATTTCGCTGGCGGACTTTTCGATCTCGGCGGATTTGGCCCGGTCGGCGTCGGTGACGAGCGACACCAGCCGCTGATTCGGCTGACGCCAGTTCTTCCAGTCGTAAGCTGGCTCGAACACGGCACGGAGCCGGAAGTAATCGGCCTGCGGAATCGGATCGTAGCGATGGTCGTGACACTGGGCGCACCCGACCGACAATCCCAGGAGCGATGTGGAAACGATCTTGATCGTATCGGCGATGACCTGATTGCGGGCCTCTTCCGAATTGACCTGCGTCGTGCCGTCGGCTCCCATCCGCAGAAAGCCGGTCGCGATCAGCTTGTCCAGCTCGGCCGGAGGCATCATGTGCGCCGGAACGCTTCCGCTCACCAACTCGTCTCCGGCCAGTTGCTCAGCTAGGAACTGATCGAGAGGCTTGTCGGCATTGAACGAACGAATCGCGTAGTCGCGGTATTTGTAGGCGAACTGACGGGGAGTGTCGGAGTCATTGTAACCATCGGAGTCGGCATACCCGGCGACATCGAGCCAGTGCCGGCCCCATCGCTCGCCGTAATGCGGCGATGCGAGCAAACGATCAAGCAACCGCTCGTACGCGTCTTCTGCCTCGTCGGCCATGAAGAGAGCAATTTCCTGCGCGCTCGGCGGCAGGCCCGTCAGGTCGAAGCTGGCGCGCTTGAGCAACGTCAGCTTGTCGGCATCGGCGGCAAACGACAGGCCGCGGGCCTTCAGATCGCGGACTAGAAAGGCGTCGATCGCGTTCCGGACGCGATCAGTCGGCACGGCCTCCGGTGGCGTCGGATTGGCGATGGGTTGGAATGCCCACCACGCCCGTTCTTCAGGAGTGAGCGTCGAGCCGGGATCAGGCTTTTCCGGTTCGTCGCGGAGCGTCGCGGCTCCTTCGGCGATCCAGCGACGGATCACCTCGATTTGCTCGGCCGTCAACTTCTTCTCGCCCGGCGGCATCTCCCCCGCTTTGATCCGTTCATAGAGGAGGCTCTCGTCGGGCTTGCCGGCGACGATGGCCGCTCCCTGGTCTCCCCCTTTGAGCAACAGCCGCTTCAAACGGACGTCGAGACTCCCCTTGGCCTCCCCTTCTGCGCCGTGACAGTGAAAGCAATTCGCCTTGAGGATCGGGCGAACGTGCTGCTCGTAGGTGATGGTTGCCGGTGGGGCGGCTGCGGGGGAACTCCCCGGAGTCGCCGGCGTATCGGCCCTTGCGGCGATCTCGCAGCATACGAGCAGACAGACGGCACAAAGAGCGTGACGCGGCATGGCGGGAATCGGCGGAAGGTAACGCAAGCGCCTGGGCGGGAGACCTTGGCAGGTCTGGATTCAGGCTGTTTCACCAGGAAGGACTTCACATCAATATAAGGGAATATGTGAACGAAAGCAACAACCTGTCACGGAAGTTTAGCCTCTGTGCGGGCTCATTTGAGACGTTGCCCCCCCTCGATCCCCCCGCGAACGGGGGGAAGGCGGCCCCCTCCCCGTTCGGGGACTGTCGATTTAGTTTTCGACAATTCGCATGCGTTGGTCGTAGATCGTTTGAGCCTCGGGGGTCTGCCTCTTCGCGATCAGCCGTTCCCAATCCGTGTTCGGCACAGGCTGCGTCGGATCGGCACGAACGGCTGGATTGTCCTTCTCGGGTGCTGCCGGAATGTGCGAGAAGAACTCGATTTCCCGCGCCTCCAGGCCAGCGATGTTCGAGCCGGTCGCAAACGCCCCGTCGGCCAGGGCGTTTTCCGGATTTTTCCGAAGGTTTCGGTCACGCGGTCGAGACTCGGGATCAGTTCCTGATGCTCGCTCGGACCGACGATCACATCCGCATCAACGATCTAGCCGCCCTGTCCCTCGGTCGTGAGCATCGGTGTGTCGTTGGGCGCATATCCCTTGAGTGTCGCGTGATCCGGCGTGTGGCCTTCAGCCAGCCACATGAAGTCGACATTGTGTTTGATCATGTATTCCAACCGACGGCTGCTGCGCACACCGCGACGCAGGCCCTACAGCCAAACGCTGGCCAGGACCCGTGGATGAATGGGCGGCTGTCCGATCCCTTGGTGCTAATAGGCTTCCCACGCCGACCAGTCGTAGCTCCCGAGAATCTCTGCGAAGACCCGTACGAATTGATCGTCGGGAATCCGATCGTCCAGCGTCGTGGCGATCAGCACCATCTGCTCACGCGGAATCGGCGCCTTTGCCCAGTATGCCATCCTTGCCTGGTC
>JAGVKR010000426.1 GCA_020050375.1 Planctomycetales bacterium | reverse complement strand
GCCATTCCGCTGTCGATGCTCTTCGCCTTCAGCGGCATGTTCCGTTTCGGCATCGCCGCGAGCCTGCTCAGCCTCGGTGCCATCGACTTCGGCATGATTGTCGATAGCTCGGTCGTGATGATCGAGAACTGCGTGCGCCACTTGGCGCACGACTCCAACAGCGGCAAAGACCGCCTTGAAATCATCCGAGACGCCGCCGTCGAAGTTCGCCGGCCGACCATGTTCGGCGAACTCATCATTATGATCGTCTACCTTCCCATCCTGACCCTGGAAGGGATCGAGGGGAAGATGTTCCGCCCGATGGCCCTGACCGTAATCTTCGCGCTCGCGGGCTCGATGGTCCTCTCGCTCACGTTCATGCCGGTCCTCGCCAGCTTCCTTCTGCCGAAGAGGGTCGAAGAGCGCGAGCCGCTCCTCATGCGGATCGCCCACGCCATTCACTACCCGATCTTGCAGTTCGCCATGCACCACAAGCTGGCGGTCATGGGCTTCGCCGCCAGCGTCCTCATCGTGGCGTTCGGCATGATCGCTCCGAACCTGGGGTCGGAATTCGTCCCCAGGCTTTCGGAAGGTGCGATCGTGGTCGGCGTGATCCGGCTTCCGGGAACTGACCTCAGCGAGTCGATCCGCTCGAATACGCAGATGGAGAAGGCCATCCTCAATGCCTTCCCGGATGAAGTGGAGCACGTCTGGAGCCGCATCGGAACCGCGGAGATCGCAACAGACCCGATGGGCGTCGAACTGACCGATCTGTTTGTGACGTTGAGGCAGCGCTCGCAGTGGCGAAAGGCGCGGACCCAGGCCGAGCTTACGGATCAGCTTGAGCAGTTGTTGCGACCGTTTCCGGGGACCAAGCTCGGTTTCTCGCAACCCATCGAGATGCGAATCAACGAGATGGTCTCCGGCGTTCGAGCGGACCTGGGGGTCAAGCTGTTCGGCGATGACTTCGACATCCTCGTCAAGAAGGCTCAGGAGATCGAAGCTGTTTTGCGCTCGATCAACGGCTCGGCCGACGTGACCAGCGAGCAGATTGCCGGTCAGCCCATGCTCCAGATCAAGGTGAGGCAGGACCAGATCGCTCGATACGGTATTTCGGCCCAGACCGTGCTTGACTTGGTGGAATCCATCGGAAGCAAACGGCTTGGGGAAATCGTCGAAGGCCAGATTCGCTTTCCCTTAATCGCCCGCCTGCCCGAAAGTGTTCGGGCGAGCCCGGAAGCCATCGGGGCGATGCTCGTGGCGACGCCAACGGGCGAGCGCATTCCTCTTTCTCGACTGGCGAGCGTCGAGGTCGTCGAAGGACCATCCACGATCACCAGGGAGTGGGGCCAACGTCGCATTACAATCACGTCCAACGTGCGCGGACGCGACTTGGGCAGCTTCGTGGAGGAGGCACGCCGAAAGATCGCCGAATCTGTGGCCCTTTCGGGGCGCTACCGCGTGGAGTACGGGGGGCAATTCGAGCACTTGCAGAGCGCACGGGCGCGGTTGATGATTGTCGTGCCGCTGGCGCTGGTCCTGATCTTTGTTCTGCTGTACTTCACCTACCACAACATCGTCGATGCTCTCCGCGTCTTCACGAGCATCCCCTTTGCCTGGGTGGGCGGCATCTTCGCCTTGTGGCTGCGGGACATGCCGTTTTCGATCTCCGCCGCGATCGGATTCATCGCCATGTCGGGGGTCGCCGTCCTCGATGACATGATCCTCGTCTCCTACATTCGCCAGCTTCGACAGCGGGGCTTGCCGCTCGACGAAGCCGTCACGCAAGCGGCCATTACGCGCCTGCGTCCGGTGCTAATGACGACGCTCGTGGCCAGCCTCGGTTTCCTGCCGATGGCGTTCAGCGAGGGGATGGGGGCGGAAGTCCAGCGTCCCCTGGCCACTGTCGTCATCGGTGGCGTCATCGGGGCAATGGTCATGTCCTTGCTGGTCATCCGCGTGCTCTACCTGATCTTCAGTCGTGTCGCATCCCGTTCGGACGACTCGCCGCCGACCGAGCAGCGCCGGACTCGGCAACCGGAGCTGGCGCTTCACTAACCATCTGAAGGAGTCAGAAATGAACGTGAATCGGATAGTTGTTTACTCAGGCGTCCTCCTCTGTGCGGCCGTCCTGGCTGGTTGCGGTGAGAACGCTCGCAACTCATCGTCCGGTGACAAGGAAGCTGGCACCGCCGGTCGCGAGAGTCCGTCTGCGGTGTCTGCCAAATCAGGCGAGAAGAGCGCCCACGTCGAATGGTGGTGCAGCGAGCACGGCATGCCGGAGGAAATCTGCGCACAGTGCAGCGCCAAGCTGGCCGCCGACTTCAAGAAGAAGGGGGATTGGTGCAAAGAGCACGACCGTCCCGATTCCCAGTGCTTCATCTGCCACCCGGAATTGAAGGAGAAGTTCGCAGCCCAGTACCGGGCCAAATACGGCGAGGAGCCGCCGCCGATCGAAGAGGAGGATGGAGAAGAGCGGCAGGAGCACGGAGACGATGCCAAAGAGGGGTAGTCAGTTTCGCGCTGTCGGACTGCGTTGATTCGAGGAGGCGTCATGTCTCAGGGGCGGAATTCACTGCATTTCAAAGTTGCGGGGATGGACTGCGCGGAAGAAATCTCCGTCCTGAAGCGCGAGCTTAGCCCCTTGGTAGGAGGCGAGGAGAATCTGGCGTTCGATCTTCTGAGCGGTAAGTTGACGGTCGGGATGAGTACATCGAATGTCTCCGTCGAGGAAGTCGTCGAGGCTATTGCTCGCACCGGAATGCGGGCAGAACCGTGGCGTGCCGAGGCGGGTCAGCAGCCAACGGTCGGATTCTGGAAAACGTGGGAACGGTCCATCCTGACGGCCGTGAGCGGTCTCGCGACGATAATCGGGTTCTTACGGCACGCTTGGTTGTCCGGCGGCTTGAAGAGCGCGCTCAGCGACGAGGCATCGGGACCTGCGCAGACGGTGCCTTTGGTCGTCAGGTTCTTCTACGGCGTAGCGATGCTCACGGGCGTGTGGGTTGTCCTTCCCAAGGCGTGGCACGCCCTGCGGCGGCTTCGGCCGGATATGAACCTGCTGATGACAGTCGCCGTAGCCGGGGCGGTCGGCATCGGCGAATGGTTCGAGGCCGCGACCGTCTCGTTTCTGTTCGCGCTGTCGCTGCTCCTGGAATCATGGAGCGTCAATCGGGCGCGACGGGCGATTGCCGCGCTGATGGAGTTGTCCCCGACCTTCGCTCGCGTCCGTCGCGACGACGGCAGCGAAGTCGAAGTCCCGCCGAACGACGTGCCGGTGGGAGCAGCCTTCATCGTCAAACCCGGCGAGCGTTTCCCCCTGGACGGCCGTGTCAGCGAGGGAGCCAGCCACGTCAACCAGGCTCCCATCACGGGGGAAAGCCAACCCGTCGCCAAGGGCGTGGGTGACGATGTCTTCGCCGGGACGATCAATGGCGATGGAGCGCTCGTCGTCGAATCCACCAAGGAGGCGGGCCACACGACGCTCGCAAACATCATCCGCTCGGTCGGAGAAGCGCACGCTCGCCGCGCTCCGTCCGAGCAGTGGGTCGAGAAATTCGCGCAGGTCTACACACCCGTCGTGATGGCCCTGGCGATCGCCGTGTTGCTGGCGCCTCCTCT
>JAGVKR010000472.1 GCA_020050375.1 Planctomycetales bacterium | reverse complement strand
GGCTGCGATTGAACCGGCGGGGGCGGGAGAAAGGCGATGAACGTCAGCGCCCCGGTCATGATCAGCGGGGCCGTCTCGCCGATCGCCCGCGACATGGCGATGATCGTTCCCGTGGCGATCCCCCCCGCCGAGTAGGGCAACAGGTGATCTTTGATGACCTGCCACTTCGTGGCCCCGAGGGCGTACGCCGCCTCGCGAATTCCCTTGGGGATCGCCCGCAGCGCTTCGCGGGTGCAGACGATCACGATCGGCAGAATCAGGAACGCCAGCGTGATCCCCCCCACCAGCAGGCTTTGCCCGAGATGGAAGCGGTATATGAGAATCCCCAGCGAGAGCAGGCCATAGATGATCGACGGCACGCCGGCCAGGTTAGCGATGTTGATCTCGATGATCGTCGTCAGCCAGTTCTTGCGGGCGTATTCTTCGAGATAGACCCCCGAGGCGACCCCCAGCGGGACGGCCAGGCTGATCGTCACCAGCATCAGGATCATCGATCCGACCCACGCCGACAGAATTCCTGCGCTGCCGGCGTTGCGCGAGGGGAACGACGTGAGAAACTGCCAGTCGATCCGTGTCCAGCCGTCAATGAACAGGTCGACCATCAGCGCGACCAGCGTGACAACGCCGAGCAGTGTGCAGACGATCCCCAGGACGTTGAAGATCACGTCCTGCCGGCGACGCCAGGCGATCAGGCGGGTGTTGTTCGTCATCGAAAGTTACAGAGTTCAAAAGTTACAGAGTTGAAGAGATCGAGAGCTGAAGAGTTCGGGCCGGCACGGCCCGTCTCTCTTTAACTTTTCAACTCTTTAACTCTTCAACACTCGTTCTCCTGCGTATCAGTACGCTTCACGGAATCGTTGCCTGAGCACGTGGCCGAGGATGTTGAAAGCGAGGGTCATCAGAAACAGCGTCAGGCCGGCGGCGAAGATCGACTGGTAACCGACGCTCCCGCGCGGGAGATCGCCCTGGCTGACCTGAACGATGTACGCCGTGATCGTCGCGGCCGGATGGGCCGGGTTCCAGGTGAAGTCGGGCTGCATGCCGGCGGCGATGGCGACGATCATGGTTTCGCCGATGGCCCGCGAGATCCCGAGGATGTATGCCGCCCCGATTCCCGACAAGGCCGCGGGATAGACGACCTTGAGCGACGTGATCATCCGGTTTGCACCGAGTGCGTATGATCCCTCGCGAAGCAGCATCGGGACGGCCCGCATCGCGTCTTCGCTGAGCGAGCTGACGTAGGGAATGATCATGATCCCCATTACGATCCCCGCGCTGAGCATGCTGAAGGTCGGCAGGCCGGGAATGATTTTTTGCAGCAGGGGAGCCACGAAGAGCAACGCGAAATAGCCGTAGACGACGGTCGGGACAGCGCTCAGCAGCTCGAGAATCGGCTTGATGACTTCCCGCAGGGCGAACGGTGCGTATTCGCTGAGGTAGATCGCCACCATCGTCCCCACCGGCAGGGCGACCGCCAGGGCCACGGCGGTCGTCACCAGCGTCCCCGAGACGAGGGGGAGGATGCCGTAGTGGGCGTCGGCGAAGAGCGGCGTCCACATCGTGTCGGTGAGGAAATCGACCAGCGAGACAGCACGGAAGAATCCCAGCGACTCGATCAGCAGAATCACGACGATCCCCGTCGTGACGACGACCGACGAGAGGGCCGCCAGCAACAGCGCGTAGCGGACGAAATGCTCTTTCCAGTAGCGCCGACCGGGGCCCAAGAGCAGGTCGTTGCGGCGCGCCGCGACGCCTGTTGCTTCAAACCGTTGTTTAACGTCGGTGGCCATAGGCAGCTTTGCAGGTCAGGCCGTGCCTGACGTGATCGAATTTGGAAGTCCAATATTGGGGGCGTCAGGCATAGCCTGACCTGCCGGTCTGCGACTATTTCGTCAGCTTCACGCCGATATGAGAGTACGTCGGCCGTTCGCCGACAGAATCGCTGGGAACGCTGGCGAGCCCTCCGGTGCTTTTCAGGTACATGCAGGTTGAGCCTCCCTGGTCGCAGACCATTGCGTTCGCGGCGCCGAAAAGCAGCATGATCTGCGCCCCGGCTTCGAGATCCAGGCCGCGACTGTAACCCGGCTGGCGTCCGTCGGCGACCAGCAGAATGAGCCGAGAGCCGTCACTCGAGAGCCCCATCAGCGTGCGCGGAGTGCGCGTCGTGTCGGCGATGATTTTTTTGCCGTCGAGCAGAAGATCGAAGCGGCCCCAGATCGTGTTGTATTTTTCCGGAGTGACGGTCGTGTCGACGATTTTGGCTTCAAAGTAGCGGCCGTGATTTTCCATATCGAAGGACATGAACGGACGAAGGTCGGTGTCTTCGAGCATCACGGCCTTGCCGCGCGAGATCCAGTTCCCTTTCCATTGACCGAGTCCGCTGTTCGTTGCGGGCGAATTCCCCGCTTCGCCGTTGACCGCGACGACGCAGTCGTTCGCCCGGGCAAAATCGGTGGTCATGATTTTTTCACCGAATTCGGGGGTGATACAGACTTCCAATCCCGGGTAACGCAGATCGATCACGGCGACGTGCATTCGGATTTCATGCGGGAGCCCGACTTCGATGGAAACGTAATCGACGGCCGGATTGTTGACGGTCGCCACCATGTCGACGTGAATGGGTCTTTTTACGGATTCACGCTTCGCGGAATCCTGGGCAAACAGTTCCTGCAATCCGCTCTTCACCCGGTCCTTGTCGAAAAAGAACTCGCGGTTGATGGCCGCTGCACCGCCGCTTCCAGCGCTTCCGACCGGCCGGCGAAGCGCGTCTGCCACCAGGGCTTTCAAGCCGCGCAGGCTGTGGACTTCATTCAATACCATGTTCAATTTGCGGTCGATGATCACGACACACGCGACGAGCCCGTATGCGATCGCGAAATACTGGATGAAAGTCCTGCTTGGCCAGTGTTTGCCGCGCGTGCGGCCGGCGAGCCAAATCAGGGCCAGGATTCCGAAAAAGGCCAGGACGGCCGCGGGCCCGAGCATGATGAGCGGCAATTCGAGGAATCGCCTCCCGCTCGCGACGAGCACGTCGATGGCATTGTTGTAGCTTGTGCTTAAGGCATCCATTTTGAGTCAGGCCTTCCGAAGTGAAGTGGCCAAGGTTGCGATACGGCGACGGTTCGCGGGGACGCTCGGCGCGAATCTCCATCCCCAGCGGCCGCAATCGGGGCATTGTCACAGGTGACAGGCGGCAGGAGACAGACCGTCCGTCTGATGCCTGGCGACTGCCGGCCAGCCCTTCGTTCCAGATCCTGGACCGCGCGAGAATCAGGATCGGAACCCGCCTCTTGAGGATACTGGCCATTTGACCCCCGTCAACGCCGCAATGCAACACGCGCGTTCAGTTCACATCGTGCTCCCACGATCGGGATTTGTCGCGTCCGTTCCTCGCTTGCCGGCGGCTCTCTTCCGGAGGCAACGAGCCACCCGGTGTCACGTCGATTGGAAGGCCGACAGTTATTTCTTCAACGGGCGTTGCAGGATCTCCTCGACGCGGATCCCAAACTCCGGTTTGCCGTCGAAGGCGGTGCCGGTCGCAAGTTGCTTGAACCGCTCTACGACCAGGGGATACGCCGCATCAGGCAACGGCAGGTACTTGCTTTCCTCGGCGAACTTCCGGGCGTTTTTCAGGTAGAACTCGACGAAGTCTTTGACTTCCACCCGCTCGGCCGACTTGAGATTGACGTACAGGAACAATGGCCGTGAAAACGGGTTGTACTTTCCGAACTCGACATTTTCGAGCGTGGGAGGGATCGGGCCCAGATCGTCTTTATCCCAGTCGATGGCGAGGGCCTTCAGCTTGTCTTTGTTGGGTTCGTAATAGGCGTAAGGGACGTATCCGAGGGCCCCTTTGTTGCCGGCGATCCCCTGCACGAGGACGTTGTCGTCTTCGCTGGCGGTGTAGTCGCCGCGACTGTTCTTGGCGATGCCGGTGACCGCTCCCGTGAAATACTCGAACGTCCCCGAGCTCGAGCCGGCCCCGAACAGGACCAGGTCTTCATCGGGCCATTCGGCGTTCACCTGGTTCCAGCGCTTGATTTTCTTCTGGGCTTCCAGCTCCCACATTTTTTTCAGGTCGGTCGTGGAAATCGAATCGAGCTTGTTGGAGGGGTGCACGGCAACCGTCAGCGCGTCGAAACAGACCGGCAATTCGATGAACTCGATCCCGGCTTCTTTCGCGGCGGCAATTTCTTCGGCTGTGATCGGCCGCGAGGCGTCGCAGACGTCGATTTCGCCCCGCAGGAATTTCTTGAACCCGCTGCCGGTCCCCCCTTCCCCGACCGTCACTTTGATCTTTCCCCGGTTCGCGATCTGAAAGTCCTCGGCGGCCGCTTCGGTGACGGGAAACAGCGAGCTCGATCCGTCGATGCGGATGACCGCCGTCGAACCGGTCGACGTTGTCGATGCGTTGTTACAGCCATTCAGCAGCAGCGCCGCGATGGCCATCAGGCCACCCGAGAGGAACGCCGCGCGGCGAAGAAACGTCATGCCGAATCCCTTTTGAGTTGAAATCTACAGTCAGCGACGGCTGTTGTCTTATCGAGCCGTGGATCGCCCGGCGGAATGAATGACAACACGCAGTCTGGCTCAGTATGGCGATGGGGCACGCGAACCGTGTGAAGGAACTGTGAAGATTCCGTGAAGGGGCGGGTGGGGGTGGGGTAGCCACGGTAGCACGGACTGTTAGTCCGTGGGGTAACGAGACGCAATCGAACCTTCCTTGGATCAAGCGTTGTCGCATCGAGGCGACTATTGTTGTGTGTCGTTACCGGATCGGAGTTGAAATTGGCGGCGGATGCGTGATCTGCTTTCCCGCACGGACTAACAGTCCGTGCTACGTGGAGGAGGGAGCCAACGGCGATGAGGAGCGAGATGATCAGGTGGCCGATGCCTCCCTGCTCGCTGCCGGGGCCAGTCTTTGGATAGCGG
This sequence comes from Planctomycetales bacterium, assembly GCA_020050375.1. GTDB lineage: Bacteria > Planctomycetota > Planctomycetia > Planctomycetales > Planctomycetaceae > SIAF01. Next base: position 33 of record JAGVKR010000472.1, on the reverse strand, counting down.
CGGGGATCGAGCTTGGGCGGTGGATTGTGTGAG